>JALHUM010000255.1 GCA_022865905.1 Anaerolineales bacterium
AGCAAAACCGTGGGCAGGCTCTCGCCCGGCAGGCTGCCCCCGCCGACAGTGGATTCTCCCAGCGTTACCTCCCCCTGACCAAGTTCTTTTGCCCAACTGACAGCTCGCGCCATATTTTGCTCAGGCGTGGCAGCGATCATGCGCCAGATGGGAATTTCGCGCTCGGCCTCGTCTTTGAGATAATGCAGCAGCGTGGCGGTGATGCCCGCCAGGCAGACTTTGTCAGCACGGACGGCGCGAGCCAGAGGGTGTCTCTTGATTTTCGCTAACAAGTCGGCGCGACCGAGGATGATCCCGGCTTGCGGGCCGCCGAGCAGCTTATCCCCCGAAAAGCAAACCAGGTCCACGCCGGCCGCCAGGGATTCCTGCACGGTCGGCTCATGTCCCAGCCCGAAGCGTTCGGTCGCCAGCAAAGCGCCGGAACCAAGATCATCCACTACCGGCACGCCAGCCCGGTGGGAGAGTTCCACGATCTCTTTTAGCTCCGGCTCTTCGGTGAAGCCGATGATCTTGAAATTCGAGCGATGGGCGTGCAGCACCAACGCGGTCGGTTCTTGCAGGGCCTGCTCGTAATCGGAAAGGTGTACGCGGTTGGTCGTGCCGACCTCCACCAGTTTCGAGCCGGATTGTTTCATCACGTCTGGCACGCGGAATCCGCCGCCGATCTCCACCAACTGCGAGCGTGCGATGATAACCCGCCTGTGGGAGGCCAGGGCTGAGAGCGCCAGCAGCACCGCGGCAGCGTTGTTATTGACCACCAGGGCGGCTTCTGCGCCGGTCAGCCGTTTGAGGAGTGCCTCAGCGTGGATCAGGCGCGAGCCGCGCTTGCCCGTGCGCAGGTCGAATTCGAGGTTCGAGTAGCCGCGCCCGACCGCCTCCATGGCGCGGAACGTGGCTGCGCTCAAAGGTGCGCGGCCCAGATTCGTATGCAAGATGACGCCGCTGGCATTGACGACCGGGACAAGCGTCGGCCGCGTCCACTTTTCCAACATCAGGCGAGCAGACTCGAGGATGCCTTCACGGTCCGGTAAGGTTGGCTCCCCGCCGTTCGATACGCGCGCCCGCACCTCGTCCAGGACGCTGCGGATGGCGTTCAGGGTGAGTGGACGCCCATAAGCGGCGATCAGTTCCGCAGCCAGTTGGGTCTGCAGGAGTCGTTCGACCGAGGGTAGGGAGCGCAGGTCAGGCATCAGGGACGGGGGGTTGGGAATCGTCAGGCTGGATCTCGGGCGGCGGCGTGGGCTGCCAGCGGGACCGTTCCCTCATGCGGATGAGGTATTCGATGGCGATCAAGCCCAGCGCCAGCCCAATAACGTACCACAGCGTTAGGATGTGGCCGAGTTGCAGCCAGGCCAGCGTGCTGCCGTACACGCCGAACCAGATGGCCTGCCGCGCGATGATGTATTCACCTGCGGGCGGATTGGAGGGGAAGCGCAGGTTGAGGAACCAGGTGACAGGCAAGGCGGTGCCGGTCAGGGCCAATGTCCACAGGATGTAGAAACCCCAGCGCGGCCAGACAGTCGGTTCGGTTGCGTAGAAAAGCAATGCCAGGCCACCCCAGCCGAGGATGGACATGGTCAGGGCGGCGGGGAGAAAAGTGCGAAAGGATTGGGATGAACGGGGTTCCATGATGAACGGTTTTCTCCAACCTACTTACTGTGGGATGATTCCCACAGCTAGGGTTTACAAAGTCGGCTGAAGCCGACTGAGGTTATATGATGAATTATATCCCATCTGTGTTCATCCTTTCCATCTGTGGTTATAATTCTCTCTAATATGGATACTTCCCTTCTCGCATTCTTCCATCCGGGCGGCGTGGTCATCATCGGCGCATCCTCCAACCCTGCCAAGCTGGGCTACGGCGTGGCGCGCAACCTGGTCAACAGCGGCTACGACGGCGCGATCCACTTCGTCAGCCAGAAGACCGGCAACCTGTTCGGCAGGCCGATCTATACCAGCCTGAACGAAATCCCCGACCCGGTTGACCTGGCCGTGCTGATCGTTCCCGCTCCTGGCGTGCTGGAGGCGTTGCAGGCTTGTGTGCGACGCAGTATACGCGCCGTGATCATCGTCTCATCTGGATTCCGTGAGGCCGGTCCAGAAGGGGAAACTCTAGAAGCCGAAATACTTCGCGTAGCCAGGATTAATAAAATTCGTCTCATCGGGCCGAACTGCATCGGCTTACTGGATACCCATCTCCCGCTGGATACGACTTTCCTCCCGCCGCCCATGCCGACCGCCGGAGACGTGGCCTTCATCTCCCAATCTGGAGCGATCTGTGCGGCCATCATTGATTGGGCGCGCGGTCAGGGTTTCGGCTTTTCACTCCTGATCAGCCTGGGCAATCAGGCAGACGTCAACGAGACGGACATGCTCTCCGCGGTGGTGGAAGATGAGCATACCCGTGTTCTCACGCTCTACATCGAAAGTATCAGCGATGGCCAGCGTTTTATCGCCGAGGCCAACCGCGTGGCGCAGCGCAAGCCGGTCCTGGCGCTGAAAGTGGGCAGGTTCGCCAGTGGTCAACGTGCGGCGGCTTCGCACACCGGGGCAATGGCCGGGCAGGATGCGGCCTACGAAGCCGCTTTTCGCAAGGCGGGGGTTTTTCGCGCCGCCACCAGCGAAGAGATGTTCGACTGGGCTTCGGCGCTGGCCTGCTGCCCGCTGCCGCAAGGACGGCGCATGGCCGTGCTGACGAACGCCGGCGGTCCCGGTGTGATCGCCGCAGACGCGCTCGAAATCCACGGCCTCTCGTTGGCCGAACTCGGCCCGGAAACTCGCCAGGCCCTGGCAAGCCGCCTGCCTCCCGCCTCAGGCCTTCACAACCCGATAGACATGCTGGCCTCCGCTTCGCCTGAAGTTTACGTGGATTGCCTGCGCTTGTTGTTGGCTGATCCCGGCGTGGACGGTGTGCTGGCCATACTACCTCCGCCGCCGATGTACCCAGCCGAGTCCGTCGCCGATGCGCTCATCCCCCTGATCCACGCTTCTCCCAAGCCGGTTGTGGTGGCGTTGATGGGCGAGCAGCTCATCCAGAAGGCCGCCATGCGTTTGCGGGCGGCGCGCGTGCCTGAGTATCGTTTCCCGGAGCGGGCTGCCTCGGCGCTGGCGGTGCTGGCCAAACGTGCGGAGTTTTTGGATAAACAGACCCTAAAGGTCTCGCAGACCTTTAGGGTCTCTAAAACTGCCGCCCGCGCCGCTCTTGTGGATGCTCCCAGCGGACGCTTTCTGGACCCCGAGCTTGTTGACTGTTTAATGGCCGCCTACGGCATCCCGACCGCGCCTGTCAAACTGGCGCGCACGGAGGCCGAAGCCGCGAAAATCGCTTCTGAATTGGGTTTTCCGGTTGTGCTCAAAATCGCCTCGCCGGATATTCCCCACAAATCCGACGTGGGCGGCGTGCTGCTCGGCATAGAAGCTCCTGAGGCTGCTGCCGAAGCCTTCCGCACCGTGATCGGGCGCGCTTGCCTGGCCAAGCCAGATGCCAAAATCGAAGGCGTGTACATCCAACATCAATTGCCCGATGGACAGGAAGTCATTCTCGGCGCAAGCCGTGACACGCAATTCGGCGCGTTGATGATGTTCGGTTCCGGCGGCGTGGAGGTGGAGGGATTGAAAGACGTGGCCTTCGCCCTTGCCCCACTGACACCCTTCGAATCCGACGACATGCTCCGCCGCACCTGGGCCGGACGCAAGCTGGCGGGTTTTCGCAGCATCGCCCGCGCGGATGGCGAAGCCGTGAAAGACGTGCTCCTGCGCCTGTCACAGTTGGTGTACGATTTCCCGGAGATCGCCGAGATCGAGATCAACCCGCTGCGCGTGCTCTCACGAGGCGCGGTGGCGGTGGATGTGAGGGTGAAATTGTGAACACTATCTTAATTGACATCACCGGCTGGCTTGGCGTTGCCCTCCTGCTCGCTGCCTATGCTCTGGTGTCCTCCCGGATGCTCGAAGGCGATTCGGTCATTTATCAGGTCATGAACATCCTGGGCGGCATCTTGTTGGTCGCCAACTCGTTCTATTACCGCGCCATGCCCTCTGTTGGCGTCAACGTGGCCTGGATTGGGATTGCCATCTTCGCGTTGACCAGGAAGCTCAATCAACCTTCGATCAAGTCTGATTGATACTTCTCGGCGAACAGCGCCGTTGTCCCGCCGGTGTGCCAGAAGAGCACTGTCTCGTCTTTCTTGAAGAATCCTTTGCGGATCAGGTCAACCATCCCGGCTGCGGCACGGCCGGTGTAGACCGGGTCGAGCAGCAGGCCCTCGTATCTGGCGAACAAATGGATCGCCTCGCGTTCGGCCTCGGTCAGAACACCGTAACCGGAGGCGTTGTAATCCGCATTGACCAGGATTTCAGCGGGAGAGAACTCGATCTGCTTTCCCAGGCTCTCGGCCGTCTCGGATGCCAATTTTGCCACGCGATCTTGCAGAACTTGCTCCGGTTCATCTACGCTGATGCCCAGGATTTTGCCCTTGTAACCAAAGAGGCGTGCGCCGAGCACCAATCCGGCCTGTGTCCCGCCGGAGGAGGATGCGAATACGATCCAGTCCAGACTCCCGGTGTCTCTGAGACACCGGGAGTCTATTTGCGCCATCAATTCCTCCACCGCGTAGACATAGCCGCGCGCCCCGATCGTGTTCGAGCCGCCGTAGGGTACGAGGTACGGCTTGAGTCCCTGTTCTTTCGCCTGGTCGAACGTTCGCTGGAGCATGGCCTCGCGCTGGTCTTTTTCTGTCCATACAAACTTCGCGCCGAAGAGATGGTCAAGCAGTAGGTTGCCGGAAACTTGCGCAGGTTGATCCCCAGTCAATACCAGGATGCACTTGAAACCAAAACGAGCCGCGGCTGCGGCGGTCTGCCGGCAGTGGTTGGATTGCACCGCGCCAGCGGTGATCAGCGTCTGCGCGCTCTGGGTCTGCGCGTCGGCAAGCAGGAATTCCAGCTTGCGGGTCTTGTTGCCGCCGAAGGCCAGCCCGGTCTGGTCGTCGCGCTTGACCAGCAGGTGTGGGCCGCCGAGAATTTCTGAAAGACGAGGCATAGCTTCGATTGGTGTTGGGAGATGAGCAAATTTCAGGCGAGGTATCATAGAATTTCCTTGTCTTTACCACAAAGACACGAAGGCACAAAGGGATTATTTCTTCGTTCGTGTCTTTGAGCCTACGTGGTTAGCCTCCAATATTTTGACGCGTGCGTGACTTGCCTCTTGCTCTCATGATGTCAAGTACGCGAGGAATAGCCTGTGTGTACAGCTTGTACAGCAACGTACTGGCGGGATAGTCCCACGCTCCCAGCGTCCGCACAACCTGCCCGCCCAATCCCTCCTTGAACCGGAACACGCCCCACAGCGAGTCGCTCTCGTCGAAGACATCCGGCGCGCCCCACAGGTCATAGACCTTGCATCCCGCCGCCTTTGCCCTCCGCATCGCCTCCCATTGGAGCAGGTGATTGGGCATCTTCTCGCGGTGCGCCTCACGCGACATGCCGTACAAATAATAGGCACGCCCTGCGAAATAAAAAACGAAGATGGCAGCAACTACCTGGCCCTCGAATTCGGCGATCAATGGTTCGGTGTATGGGGTTGACGAGTGACGAGTGACAAGTGACGGGTCCATGAAGGTTTCCCAAACCATTCGATAATAGCCCTCATCACGGATAACAAAACCATCTCGTACGCTCGTCTCGGCATACATCTTATAAAGCATCGGCAGATCGGCCAGCGCGCTGGGGCGCACAGTCACACCCCTCTTCTCCGCCAGGCGGACGTTATAGCGCGTCTTCTGTTTCATGCGCGCCAGCAGTTCATCTTCGGATAAGGAAAGGTCAACCAGGACAGTATTGCGGAACTGGATCTGGTCGGACGAAAAAATCCAGCCGCGCCGGGTCAAATCGGACCTCACGGCCTGTCCGCTTTTATCTTCGACCGCCTCCTGGCTGCCAGGGATCCCTGTCCCCAGGATCACGTCCGGGTCAATTTTGACGAAGATGGCGCCCTGACGCCTGGCGAGAGCCTGCAAATCGTCCAGCACGCGCGCACGGAGCGCGGCATCGTTCCAGTCCATAAGCGGACCCTTCGGGACGTACAACACGCACATCTTTTTTGCAAACCCGCTAAGGGGTATGGTGCGCTTCAAAACCATCGCCGCCGCGACGGATTGCGAGTTAGGAGTTGCGAGTTGCGAATGCCAAATGAATGGCATTGACTTCCAGCCGTATTTTGCTTTCACCTCCGCCCATTGCCATGTTTGTAACAAGTGTGGATTGGGCAGGCAAGCAATCAATTCATTCCACGTCGAAGACTGACCACTGAAGGCTTGCCTCATCCCTGCTCACCTGCACCCCTGCTCACGCGCCACAGGTACAAACGGTATAACGGCAGGTTATAAACCCGGTCTAGCGCCCCTGCCGCCCATCGCAGCTCGCCGCCGAAGCCGCGCTTGAAACGGTAGACGCCCCACAGCCCATCGTGACGGGTCTCGAAATTGGCCTCTAGCGTTGCTTCGTCTTCGTCAGGTACGCCCCAGAGATCATATTCCTCGTAACCGCGCGCCCTGGCCCAGCGCATGGCCTCCCATTGCAGCAGATAAGTCGGCATGAGGTTGCGCGACTCGTCCGTTGAAGCGCCGTAGAAATACCATGCCCGTTTGCCGCGCGCAAAGACCATCAGCGCGGCCAACGGCCTGCCATCGTATTCCGCGACGAGCACTTCGCACATGCCAGTTTTATGAAAAAGTTCGTAAGCGCGGCGGTAATACTCCAAGCTGTGGACGCCGAAGACATCCCGCTCGCCGGTGGCCAGAACCATGCGATGAAAAGCCGCCACATCTTCCCAGGCGCGCACGGCCACGCCTTTTTTTTCCGCCAGGCGGATGTTGTAGCGACACTTCTGCTTCATGCGCGCCAGGATTTCCTCTTCGCTGCCGCGCAGGTTCACCACGAGGGTATGGCTTGGTTGAATGCTTTGCGGACTGGGCCTCACCCCCACCCCTTCTCCAAAACGGAGAGGGGAGTCATCCTGGGCATCCGCCTCGACTTTCAAGAAGATGGCTCGCCGGGCGCAGCAGACCTCATCCACTTCCGCCCAAAACTGTTCAATGATCACTGATAACTGTTCACTGATTACTGGCCCTTTTGGCATGTATCCCAGCGTAAACCCTAACGGCAATTTGCGGAATAACATCTGTGCACCGCAGTCCCCGGCAATGATGCGCACCGATTCCCAGCCAAAAGCGGACTTGAGTTCCCCCCATTCGGTGGTCTGCAACAGATGCGCTTCGGGATGGGCTGCCAGGAACTTTTTCCACTCGGCAAGAGAGCTTTCAACCTTCAACTTTCAACCTTAGACCAGAGAGGTCATATCCGGCGGCGGGGTGGCGCGCACAGCTGCGCTCGGAATGGTTGCATCCAACAGGTCCAGGATGGCGACTTTCTCCCCGTCTTGCGCCAGGCGCAGTAACTCGTTCACGATCTGCTGAAGCGAGCCTTCAGGGAGGATTTCTTCTTCTTCGACGCGGAAGATCTCGGGATGAGCTGTTGGCTGGTAGTTCATTCCCTCGTCCCACAGATCTTCGCTTAGTTTCTCACCTGGACGGATGCCGGTGAAGTCAATTTCGATGTCTTTGCCCGGTTCGAGGCCGGAGAGGCGGATCAAATCCTCGGCCAGATCAAGTATGCGCACCGGTTGCCCCATGTTCAACAAGAACACTTCGCCGCCCTGGCCCATCGCGGCGGCCTGCAGGACGAGGTGCACAGCCTCCGGGATGGTCATGAAGTAGCGCTTCATATCCGGGTGTGTGATCGTGACCGGGCCGCCACGCGCGATCTGGCGTTTGAAAAGCGGCACCACGCTGCCCCGGCTGCCCAGCACATTTCCAAAACGTACGATCGAAAAGGCGCGCCCGGTACGGAAAGCGGCATCCAGGACGATCATCTCGGACACGCGTTTCGTGGCACCCATCACGTTGACGGGGCGGATGGCCTTATCGGTAGAGATCATCACCAGCCGCTCGACATCGTATGCAACCGCCGCCTCTACCACGTTGCGTGTCCCAATGATATTGTTGGTGACCGCCTCTTCCACGTTGGCTTCCATCAGCGGAACATGTTTGTGAGCGGCAGCATGGAAGATCACTTGCGGGCGGTGGTTTTTCAGAATGGCCATCATGCGGGGCAGATCGCGGATGTCAGCAATGACAGGCTGCATCGGCAGGGAGGGGTAATTATCCCGGAGTTCCAATAGGGCTTCGAAGATGCTGTTCTCGCCATGGCCGAGCAGAACCAACTCACTCGGTCCCCAGCGAGCAATCTGGTGACTAATTTCTTTGCCTATTGAGCCACCTGCACCGGTGACGAGGATACGCTTGCCGCTCAAAGCTGCTCCCACCAGTTCATTCTGGATGCGGACGGGTTCACGTCGCAGCAAGTCGGTGATGTCCACTTCCCGCAAACGGCTGACGCTGACCTTGCCGCCCAGCAGCTCGTAAAGCCCAGGCATGCTCCTGGATGGGACGCCGTTCAGGCGGCAGATGTCGGTTACCATGCGAACGATGCGCCCCCCTGCGCTGGGGATGGCAATGATGACCTCGTTCACATGGCGGGTATGGAGGACGCGGTCCAAGTCGGCCAACTTCCCGATCACCGGGATGCCGTATATTTGGTGTTTTTGCTTGGTTGGGTTGTCGTCCAGGTAGCCGATTGGCGTCAAGTTCAATTGGGGATTCTTCTGCATTTCGCGCACGACCAGCGCGCCCGCATCCCCCGCGCCGATGATCAGAGCGTTACGGACTCTCCCGGCGGGTCGTTTCTCGACTGAGGCCTGGCTTTCGGCGATCAAACGCAGCGAGAGGCGGAATCCACCGATGCCTACCAGCGAGAGGATCCAATCTATGGCCAGGGCAGAACGTGGGAAACCTATAAAGAGCTGCGCCGAGTAAAGCGCGATCATGGTTACCGAGACGACTGCCGCGGCAACCGTCACGGCCATACTGATTAGCTTCAATTCGTTCGTGCTGGCGTAAGCCCATTGGCGGCGGTACAGGCCGAACAGGTAGTATACAGCCGGTTTGACGATCAGGCTGACGGCAATCATCCAATAAGCTGACGGCAGGTAAAAGTAAAAGTAAGTACCTTCCAACCGTAACGCATAGGCGCCCAGGATAGATGCAATCGTTAGCAATATATCTATCAGGACAACAAAGCGGTTACGGATGTTCTTTTGAGATTTTTTATTCATGAACGCATCCATTCCATTGTCTGGCGTAGGCCGTCCGCCAGCCGGGTTTGGGTGCGGAAGCCCAGGGTGGCGGTGGCAAGCCCCGGGTCACCGACCGAACGGTAGATGTCTCCGGGGCGCGGCGCGGCGTACTGCGGCGCGGGCGCGGCAGGGAAGAATTGCATCAGTGTATTTACGAGATCACTGATACGTGTCTCGCGACCGGTGCAAATGTTACATACCAGGCCGGCTGCCTGTGGATGGTCGGCTGCCAGAAGATTGGAGTCCACTACATCCTGGATGTAGATCAGGTCACGCGTCTGCCCGCCGTCGCCGTAGATGATGACCGGCTGCCCGCTCAACAGGCGGCGGAGGAAGATCGGCACGGCTGCGGCGTATTGGGTATCGGGCGACCGGCGCGGGCCGAACACGTTGAAATAGCGCAGGGCGACCACTTCCAGGCCAAAGGCACGGGTATACAGCCCGGCGTAGATCTCGGCGATTTGCTTA
>JALHUM010000256.1 GCA_022865905.1 Anaerolineales bacterium
GTCAATATCTATGGGGACAACAGTTGCCGGGTCAAGGAGAGGGTGGCGGGCATTCAACAAGCGAATTGACGATTGTCCCGCCTGACTATTCTCTATTCTCGATTCTCTATTCTCTTTGGTCGGATGAAGGATAGGTTCCGCAGCGTGTATCTCTTCAGCGTACTTGGCTTTGGCAAAGGCTAAATCCAATTCAGCCAGGGCCTGGACACCGGGGACGATCTCTCCGGCCAGCGCGCCGACCTGGGCCGAGAGGGCGGCCAGGATGCGGCGGAGTTCGTCGCGTTCGGCCAGTTGCAGCTCGCGGTAGGTATTGTTGAGTTCGACGACAGCCAGCGGCTCGATAAACAGGGTCGCGCCGGTGGACGACTGGTCGTGGACGATGGCCTTGACCTGGCCCTTGAATTCAGCCCGCAGAGGAATGACGTAGCGTCCGTCGCGCTGGGTGATGAGGGCTTCTTGCAGCTTGGACGCAGTGGCGGGGTCGGTGAGATATCTTTGCAGCCGCGTCATCAGCCGGTCGTACGCCACGCGCACCTCGCGGCGGATGCCTGCCAGTTTATCCGAGGCGTTGTCGAGCACCTCGCCGTTGTCGGCGATGGCGCGCGAGATGGCTTCGACCAGGCCGGAGGGCGCGGGCAGGCGCAAGGCGATCTCGGCAAGGTGGGTATATACCGCGCTGCGTTTCTCGAAGAAGCGGCGCAGGTCGCGCATCGAGACCAGCGTGGATTGCACATTCAGCAGTTCCTTCGGGTCGAGCACGCCGCCGCGCGCCGCCAAATCCACCTGCTCGCGGATGTCGTGCGCGCCGCCGATGGTCAGGTCTTGCGTGGAGAGCAGTTTGCGCGCTTCGCTGGTCTTAGCCAGGCGCTCGAAGGCATCCTCGAAACCGGGGGTCGGGGACAGGTCGTGCGCCAGTTCCGCCGAGGCGGAGAAGTCGCAAAAGTCCGCCAGGCGGGCGAGGATCTTGGGGTATTCGAGGATGGAGAGGGTTTTGGTATCCATGACAAGGTGAATTTAACCACAAAGGCGCAAAGACACAAGAGGGAAAACAAAAGCGACCGGTGAGGTCGCTCTTGTTGATAGACTAATTTGGTTGAAGAGTGATTGCCAGAAATCTAACCAATTAAGCCGGTTTTACTTTCTGCCAGTTCGTTGCGCTTTCCAACTTCAGCGACATTTTTTCTAGATCGGCTTGGGGCACATACGACTCAACGTAACCGCAGTTACGGCACAAGTAGCCCTCAAGAGTAAAATCGGCAAAATCGTCACCGAACAGGCCTTTTCCTGCTTTATGAAAATTGAGCATTTACGCTGTGAGCGGACTGCCGCAATAGCTGCACGTAGCCTGCCCATCGGCGAGAGTCTGCACTGCTCCGCAGGATGGGCACTTGACGACGTTAGCTTTCAGCGCCTCGATGGGTGCGTGGTCAACTGCAATCTGCGTCGTGTCCAAGGGATAGAACTTCACGTAGATGGTTTGACCGGGGGCAAACTTTGGCCGCGAAGTGTCCGAAACGGATTGTTGTGTATTTGCGCGGAACGGGGAGCGGTTCTTGGGAAACACTTCAATATAGAATTGCAGCATCGAGGCGGTATCTCCTATGCGGATGCCGGTGTCCATCAGGCTGAGGATTTTTGCAGGCGCCTCTTCGCCCGTCATGCGGATCTGGTTGTATACCTGCTCCTGCGCACGTAGCTTGTTCTCTAACTGAGGATCATTGAAATCAATCAACATAGACTCTCCTTTGAGTGACTATGCCCACCATTATACGCGATTATTTGGACAATTGCGGTATTATTTTTCCATTATTCCTTTTTTACGCTAAGTGCTGGACATAGTTTGCTAAATACTGCTCATTGACACATTTCCGCCCGCATGATATAGTTCAAGTCTACGGATACCAGTAAGTTCGCTTTGGAAGTACAACCAAGTCGGCCCATGGGTTCAAATCCATGAGCCGTTTTGTTTTGACTGCCCGATGGGACATATTGAGTACCGATCTAATTTTCTTTTTGCCAAAAGGAGGCAAATATTATGTCTGAACGTATCACCGGCACAGTCAAATGGTTCAACGGGGGCAAAGGCTACGGCTTTCTTGCTCGCGAAGGCGGAGCGGATGTATTCGTCCACTTCTCTGCCATTCAGGGCGATGGCTTCAAGAACCTCGAAGAAGGCCAGAAGGTCGAATTCTCGGTTGAGCAGGGCCCCAAAGGCCCGCAAGCCACCAACGTGGTAGTCGTCAACAGCTAATCCCACTGATTGTCCAAGAAATTCCTCGAGATCTGAGTCTCGGGGAATTTTTTTTATCAACCAGCACAAATGCGCGCTGCGCGCAAGTCTTCGCGGACACACACCCACAAGCACAAACCTGTCGGTTCGGACACAAATTCTCCCGCGCGTCCCCCTCTCCCCACGGGAACCCCCTTCGGGGGTGCTTCGCGAAGGGGTTAGGGGTGAGGTCACTCGCCCAACCAAACGGCACCCGCCTGCCTCGCCGTTCTTCCCTGCACCGAACGCAGGACGGTGTGGCGGGGTGACAAAATCCGTTGACAGCCGCCTTGACCTGCTAAAACCTGACATGTCTCAGGCGCGCCCTTTTTAACTAGCCCGCTCGTGTGGACTTAAACCACGATTAATCACGGTTTTGCGAAGGCATGTCAGGTTTGGACTTATCCTCCCTCCCACGTGGACACTCCCCGAAACCAAACTGCCCCCGTCCATGAGCGGAAAGTGTGTTATACTAAAAGCGTAGTTAAATAATTGGATCTCTGTCGTACCTTGGCCGCCGACCCTCTTATTATGGCCTGGCGGCCATCTCTATTTCCGGCCGAGCCGGAGAAAGCAGTAAAAAATGGAAATCAGAATTTATGTAGGAAACCTGGCCAAGTCAACCACTGAGGCCGAAATCAAGACCCTGTTCGAACAAGCCGGGGAAGTCACCACCGTTGACCTGGTCAAAGACCGCGCTAGCGGCCTGTCCAAGGGCTTTGCCTTTGTCACCATGACCACCCAGGCTGACGCTGATAAGGCCATCAGCATGTTCAACGCCTATTCCCTGGCGGGGAACGAGATCAAAGTCAACGTTGCCAAACCGCGCGTGGAACGCGGTCCGGGCAGATAAGGTCCGGAACAAAACACAAACATCGCATCACGGCGCCCCTCGTCCCATCCGGACGAGGAGTTTTCTTTTCCCGCCAGCATTGCCCGCGGACTTGGAAGACGCGAGTTCACTTTCCTCCTCAGATACTCAGGCCACTGACTCACATCCTCCGACGGCAAAAAAGTCAGGCTGGGACCGTTTTGATTCAGCAAATCGCGCGTACGACAGTTGAACACGGCTTTGGCCGCCTCGATTCCCGATTGCGTCACGCCCGTCACGCCGTGACTGACTGCGCCAGCCTGCCCTGGCGGGCAAGGCCAGGGTGCCGCAGGCACAGGTGAGCGTGCTCGCGCTGCACAGGCCGTCTCGCTCCGGCAGGCCGGGGCCAGGCCCAACACCTTCAGCCCTTCCCTAGCCGGGCAGGCTTGCCCGCCTGGCCGCCAGGCCGATTTTCCCCTGGTCCTCAACCACCCAGACAGGTTGTTCGAGCTCCAATAGCCCCCCCGCGCAGATCATCTCTCGTAAAATTCAGCTTACCTTTTTCGCCCTGCCAGGTCAATCCCGGCAGGCTTTTTGTGCCATGAAAAGAACGCACGGTATCCAATCGAATCTCCTTGGCTTCTTTGAAGTTTTATACGATAACCCACATTTGGATGGTTCGGTGCGTGACCAAAATTGAAAACACTTCCGGCGGCATAAGCCTCGGATGTGTGCTGACTGGTATCAGTTCACTTTTCAGGTTGTGCTAATGCACAAAACCGGGAAACACTTGACAAACCATCAAAAAAGGGGGATAAATAAAGCATTGCAGCACAGCTACTGTGCGGTCGGGTAAAGTATCGGCAATAAGACACAAGAGAGGCAATATGACGGATTCCCTATCCATTGCCAGGTTGACAATTAAAACCGGAACAGATTCCGGAAAAGTTGTGGAGCTCACGCAAAGAGAGCTGGTTATCGGACGGAGCGAACCGGCCGGCTTAATCATCATCCACACAGAAGTATCCCGGCGGCATGCCCGTCTGGTATATCAACAGGGCAATTACATCCTGGAGGACCTGGGCAGCACCAATGGGACTTTCATCAACGGGCAACCGGTCAGGGGTCCCCAGGTCCTGACCCATGGAGCCGAGATCCAGTTGGGCACCGAGATCAGGCTGGTCTTCAGTCAGCAGCCGGCTGGGTTCCAGTCCGCTGAAAAAACCTCGGCTGCCGGCGTCCAGTCTCTCCAGGGGGGACAGTTCGCCAAAACCATGATGGATGGCGATCTCACCGCAGCTGCCATTCAGGCTTCCATATCGAACATCCCCCCCAATTTGCTGGTCACAATTGCTGGCCA
>JALHUM010000033.1 GCA_022865905.1 Anaerolineales bacterium
CTTTGAGCGCTTCGACCCGGTCGAGGGTGGCGGAGACGGTTGCCGGGCGCTTGCCTGCCTCAATGAGCCGGGCCACCGCCTGCCGGGCGAATTCCAGCCGATCGGGGCTGATGTCCATCAGGACAATGTTGGCATCCTCCAGCAGGGGGAAGGTCAGGATGTCGCGCACGAGTTTGGAGGTGAAGCCTAGGCTGCCAGCGCCAATGAAAGTGATTTTAGTCATGGGATGATCCTCTCTTGATATTGATTAATCCTATCACTCACCCTGAAGTCTGACGTCCTAGGGTAGAGGTCGGAAAGGCACACTCGCTCGGTATTAACCGAAGACTTTGCGCATGCACTCGCAGTAATACTGCACATTCTCCCAGCGTGCATCGATAGGCAAGCGGTGGTCGGGACAGGGGATGTACCCGCCCAGAGCCACCAGCGGACGCAGACGCTCGATTTCCGTATCGATGGCAGCGTAGTCGCATCCGAAGATGTGCTTGTTCATCCCGCCGACGCCACGTAATGCCCTGCCGTATTTTTCACGCCAGGGTTGGATACTCGCCTGCCATGTACCCACCTCGATGGGGAACATGATGTTAACGCCGTTTTCCAGCCAGATGGGAAGGAGGGAATCAATCTTGCCATCGCAATCCAGGCTGACGAACTCCACGCCGTAGGATTTCAATAGACCGGTAATGCGCCTGTATTTCGGCCCAAACTTAGCGGCGAACATGCGCGGGTTGACCAGTGGTCCGGCCTTATAGCATACATCCTCCCAGAAGTGGGCAAAGTCGAAGTGGATGCCAGTCTCCAGAACAGACTTTACTCCCTGGAAGATCAATTCGCTGACCGTCTCAGCCATCTCGTCAAAGAGAGGTTCATCATCCACAATAAGGTAGCTCATATTCACCAAACCGAGCCAGTCCCGGATCACGCCAATCAGCCCTCCGCAATAGAGGCCATAGGGATGCGAGCCGTCTTGTTTGAGCAACAACTCGCGCCCGCCCTGATCAAACTGCCGGTCTTGACCATCTACCTTTGCCCAGCCGCGCTGGATGCGTCCCAGCGTGAATTTGAGACGGTGCTTGTAGATTGACTCCCACTCCTGGCGGCCCTTGAGCAGGTGATCTACTTCCGTCGGAATGGAGAAAACGCCAGTCTTCTCGATCACAGAAACCCCGTCTTCGTTCATTATCAGGCGGCTGCCATCCGGTCGTTCTTCGAGGATGCGGCGCTCAAACATGGGCTCAAGGCGGTTATTCCAGGAGAAGGCACATTTCCAACAAAAGTCCCAGCCGAGGAGTCTGTTCATCTCCACATCGATAGCGTTGCCGTCGGCATGCCCTTGTGCTTGTTCCGGGGTGATATGTCCCTCGGCAGCCCACTTATCTTTAGTCGCGTGCCAATAGCCGAAGTGGACCAGCGGGATGCGGTCATATGTTTCGTAGTTTAAAATTGCCAGCGTTCGTGTGCGATTATTCATTTTTTCTCATTAATAAAACACAATTAATTATCAAAAAGTACAGCATAAAAGTCGGGGCCTATCTGGAAGAAGGCACTCACCTAACATCGTGAAGCTGTCAAAAATGACTTCGCCAGAGCGACTGCCCGGCTGGCATCTGGAGCGGTACCGTCCGCTCCGATATGCCGGGCATAATCTTCTGTGATTGGTGCCCCGCCGATCATTACTTTTATGTGCTCGCGCACCCCAGCCTCTTTCAATGCATCGATCGTGGCCTTCATGTTGGGCATGGTTGTGGTCAGGAGCGCAGACAGGGCCAGGATATCCACCCCGCCAGATTGTATTGCCGCGACGAATTTCTCGGGCGGAACGTCCGTGCCCAGATCCAGAATCTCGAAACCGGCTCCCTCCAGCATCATGCTGACCAGATTCTTGCCAATGTCGTGCAAGTCACCCTTCACCGTTCCGATTGCAACCTTTCCGGTTGACTTGACATTGGCCTGGACCAGATAAGGCTTCAAGA
>JALHUM010000257.1 GCA_022865905.1 Anaerolineales bacterium
GCCATCGGGTCGAGGACGGTTTCCCCTTCCTTAGTGAAGAACTCGATGAACTCCTGCGCCATGGTCTCAGGAAATTTGGCAGGATGTACCAGCACTCCCTTCTTGCGCGGCGGCGGGTTGTGGATGAACCAGGATTTCTGGAACTTGAGCCAGGTTTTGGGGTCGAGATCGTTAAGGCGGTTTTTTTGAGTCATTTCAGCATGGCCGTAAAACGTGATGCGCCGAAGGCCTACTCGGTAAAACGTAATCGTAAAATCGTCAATCGTAAATCCTCAGGGCGTGACCGTCGGGCTGGCGTAGGAGACGGCGTAGACGACCAGCTCCGAGAAGCTGACCGTCACCGGGTTCGCGCTTGCGGATTGGACGAAAACGCCCAACATCCCCTGCCAGAAGAGCGGGTCACGCACGGTGAACTGGTAGCGATCGTTCAGGAAGAAGCGCATTTCGGAGCCGACGGCCCAAACGCCGATCTCGATTTCCCCGGGCGCGCCGGGAGGGGCGTCGCCGCTCGGCAGCCAGTCTTGCACTGGATAGGGCTGGCCGCTGCGGACGCGTTCCAGCCGCACCTGGCCGGCACAGTTGATTGCGTACCGATAGTAATCGCCAGCCGATGAGGCCCGCACGAGCAGGCCGTACTGATCCTTGCCCCGGCACAGGCTGAGACTGGCGGTCATCTCGGCGTAGAAATCCCCCAGGCGCGGCTCCTTGCGCAGGCTGAGGATGGTCATGCCTGGCTTGCTGATCACCAGCGTCAGCCGGTTGCGCTCGACGATGGCGCTGGCGGTGTTGGATACGGCCGTGTTCCACAATTCCGGCTGATCGAAATTATCGCTGAACAGCACCTCGCCCAGGCCGGGGCGCTCCTCCGGCGTGGGGATGAGGATCTGCGTTGGGATGGGCGTATTTATTTCGGTGGGGGGAAACCAGACGATGGTGGGGGTAACGGTTGCGGTGGCGGTGGGAAGCGGGGAGGGGGTTGGTGTGGGGGCAGGCTGAAACAACCCAGCACAGGCTGTCAGCCCGAGCAATCCCGCCAGTAAGAGTAACCATCCCAATCTCATGGTTATCCCTGGTAGCGTCGAACAATATTCGGGGTCAGGTATTCTTTGAAGGAGCGCTTCACATCGAAAGCTGGTAGCCAATCCCAGTCACGGCGGGCATCGTCGTCGTTCAAGTCAGCCGGCCAACTATCAACAATGCGTTGACGTTTCACATCGGGCTTGAATGTGATTTGCGCCTTGGGGAAGGCTTCCACGACCAGTTCGCGTATCTGGGCTGCAGTCAGGCTGAAGCTGGTCACATTGTAGACGCAGCGCCGCAGCTTACTCTTGGGAGCCTGTGCCAGATTGACAAGAGCTGTCACCGCATCCGGCATGGCCATGAAGGGGATGATGGCGTCCTCGCGCACGAAGCAAGCATATGGTTCACCTTGCGCAGCCGCGTGCAGCATTTCCGGGCCGTAGTCGCTCGTACCGCCGGAAGGCACCGTAAAAGCGCTAATTAAACCAGGGAAGCGAACGCAGCGGAAGTCGAGCATGATAGGTTGTTCGGCAGCCAGTTGCCGGTAATACTGGCTGAAGTAAATTCCCAATAACTCGCAATAAAGCTTGTTACAGCCATACATGGTGATCGGATAATTCCATTCCCACTCGCGCACGCGCGGAAAGTCGACTTTTGCCTTCAGGTTGGGCATGCCGTAAGCGGCAATCGAACTGGGAAAAATGAAGAGCACCGGCTCTTTGCGCCACTCGGATTGCTCAGCAGCCATTTGCAAAAGTCCCATTGTTCCTTCTACATTCACTTGATGAGCTTCCACAGGGGTGAATTCGCCTCGAGTGGAAAGCAAGGCAGCCAGATGGTAGATGGTCGCGATTTCATACTCACTGACCAATCTGGCAAGTAATGACTTATCGAGGATGTTTCCCTGGATGTGGGTCGAAAGGTGCGCGATCTCAACGGGTGCCGGGCGGATGTCAAGCGTGACGAGATTTGCATTGCCCCTCTCGACCAGGTTCTTGACAAGCGCCTGTCCGACCTCGCCGACGACGCCAGTGATGAGGGTGATTTTCTTGCGCATTGGTGCCTCCTTAGTTTTTGGGATCTGCCAATGAAAGACAGCTAAAGGCATTATGGTAGCTTATAAGCTATCATTATATCAAGCGCTAAGGTGGGCTGCCATAGGGTTTTCTCAAAGTACGAGTTATCAATCCCATCCCCTTGCCCCTCCCCGAATCGGGGAGGGGCAAGGGGATGGGGCACACTGGCAGGACACTTCTCGACTTTATGAAGGTCCTGTGGGCTGCTACTGTCACTCATCACGACTTGCCATCCACAGCGATGATATAATCCCGTTCGGTGAGATCATGAGAAATAAGCGCATCCTGGTTATCGTTGTTTTTCTGGCCGCTTTTCTACTTTTGCGCCTCTCCTTTGCCGCACTGGCTGCCCCGGCCGCGCAGGGGCAGGTGTATGCCACGCCCACGCCCGGCGCGGATGGACGCATCATCTATGTTGTCGAGGAGGGCGATAACTGCCAGCGGATTTCCCTGTTGACAGGCGTCTCAATGGAATTTCTCCGCCAGACGAACCACCTGGATGAGAATTGCTCCATCCAAATCGGGCAACAACTGGTCATCGGCATCAGCGCGCCCGCAGCCGTCTCGCCGGCCCCGGGCCTGTCTCCCACCCCGACCTCGGTCCTGCCCACCGCGACTCCCGTCAGCGGAGGCGCGGCGGAGGTATGCGTGGCTCTGTATGACGACGTCAATGGGGATGGCCTGCGCCAGGCGAACACGGACGCGTTGGGGAATTACCTGCCTACCGGAACCGAGCCGATCGTCGCGGGGGGTGCAATCAGCCTGACGAGTCTGACCGGCACGTATTCTCGAACGCTGGACACCGTTGAAGGATATGATCCGGTCTGCTTCACGGACGTTCCAGATGGGAAGTACTCGGTCAGCGCGGCCGTCCCGGATGGCTACAATCCGACGACGGTTCTGAATTATTCATTGGAAGTCAAACCTGGCGACATCACTTACGTCAGTTTCGGGGCGCAGGTGAAGTCCCAGACCTCGACTGAAAGCGAGACGCCGACGCAGTCGCCGATATTGGGCGTCGTCGGCGCGCTGCTCTTGTTGGGGGGGATTGGCCTGGGCGTTTTTGCCTGGCGGATGAGGAAATAACCCTCTTTATCCCATCGGATGGCGCATCCGCTGGCCGCCGATCAGGTGCAGGTGCAAATGGGGGACGGTCTGTCCGCCATGCGCGCCAGTGTTGACGATCAGCCGGTAGCCGCTTTCTCGAATCCCCTCTTGTTGGGCCAATTGCTTTGCCACGCTGAACAGACGGCCGATCAGCGGCTCCTCTCCAGGCTCCAGCTCGTTGACCGAAAGGATGTGCCGGTTGGGGACGATCAGGATGTGCACCGGCGCGGCTGGATGGGCGTCGCGGAAGGCGGTCACTTGCTCGTCCCGGTAGAGGATCGCGCTGGGTGATTCGCTCTGGATGATCTTACAGAAAATACACGGTGACATTTTAGCCAGACTCCGTAACAGCGCGACGGTCAAATCGCCGACCGCTCCGCGCGTCAGGAAGGCGCGCAATCTCGCTTGTTTCTCGTCCCAGGGGGTCATGGTAGCTGCTCCTTTATGGTACTGTAGAAGCAGCTACCATCATGGTGTTGCGACCGGGATCGGCCCATAGTCAGGTGCGCAGACGATATCGTAATATTCCAGTTCGGTGGCTTTGTTTGCCGCGGCGTAGTCGGCCGCCTCCCGGCCGATGACGCGCACGTCGTCAATGTGCCTGTCCGCGTCATAAGACCAAAAGCGCGGCAGGACCATCAGCGGGTCGTTGACCGAACCTTCGGGCATGTACGATGGCCGCTGCGGGTCGGGATTGTCGCTCAGCGGGATCCAGTCGAACATCAGCGGGCCGCGCGGGTTGATGGTAAAGCCAAGCTGGTAGCCAAGCTGGCGTCCGATCTGTGCGGCGTGGGCGGTAAACCAACCGAGAGGCCAGATGTAGGCGATGGGCTTTTTGTTGAAATGCGTCTGGAAGGCGTCGATGGAGCCTTTCATTTCACTCATGATGAAATCATCAGTTGAAGACGATGTAATGCCGATGTTGTGGACGACGCCATGCGCCTGGTGATCTACCCAGCCTTCGGCTTCCAGGTCAACTTGCTGCTGCCAGAGGTCTGCGGAGCTGAGAGGGGTGCTGAGCCAGGCATTGACCACCGGCCAGCCATACTGCTGCCAGTATGGATAGAACAATGTGTCGAAGTAGTAGCGATCCTTGCGGTCATCCACCAGCAGCAGGACGGAGCGGGGCGGGATCTTGGCGTTACGCTCCAGGAAATCGGCCAACTGGCTGGTATTGATGGCCTGGAAGTCCTGCTCGTGCAGATCGCGCATCAGTATCTCGAACGCGCCCGAAGTGATCTGGCTATAGTCGCTCAGTTCATCGCCCGGTTTGAGGATGGAATGGAACATGATGACCATCACGACCGTGCCAGGCGCGGCGTTGTTCGGGTCCCACCTGGCTTTGAGGTACTGGCAGGTGTCGGTGATGTAGGTATGCGGCGTATCGAGTGGATTGAGCAGCGAGGTGGTAAATCCGGCTGGCAGGGTTGGCGGCGTGCGCGGTATGGTCGGCCCTTCGACTGTGCTCAGGGCAAGCGTGGGTGTGGGCGTTTCGGTGGGAACGGCTGTCGGTGCCTGGGCTGTCTGCGTGATCGCGTTGGAGAGGGTGGCCATGGCCTGGGTGCTGGCAGCGTTGATGTCGGCGGTGGGAGCGGGAGTCGATGCCTGGGCGCAGGAGGCCAAAAAAGCGGTAAGCAAGCTAAGCGTCAAGAAAGAATGCGTAATACGTAATACGTAATGCGGAATCCGTAAGCGGAGAAAGAGTCTGAAAGTCAGAGACATGAGCTGGATTTTAACCGAAAAAGGAGACGAAGACGCGGGAAAACCATCTTCGTCTCCTTTTTCATTACATTTTACTCGCCACTCTCTCCCCGGATGAACGCCTCCGTCATCTCGCGGCAGATGCTGTCGCGGAATTGCTTTGGCGGAGTCTTGAAGAAATAGGAGGATGGGCCGATGATCGGACCGGAAAGGCCGCGCTCGAGGGCCAGCTTGGCGCAGCGGACGGCGTCAATCACTACGCCGGCCGAGTTGGGCGAATCCCACACCTCCAGCTTTACTTCCGCGTTGAGCGGCACGTCACCGAAGGTGGTGCCTTCCATGCGGATGTAGCACCACTTGCGGTCGGTCAGCCAGGGGACGTAGTCGCTCGGTCCAACGTGCACGTCGTCCGCCGGGAGTTTGTAGGGCAGCATGGCAGTCACCGCGCCGGTCTTGGAGATTTTCTTGGATTCCAGGCGCTCGCGTTCGAGCATGTTGAGGAAGTCGGTGTTTCCACCGAAGTTGAGCTGGTAGGTGCGATCCAGGCGCACGCCGCGGTCCACGAACAGGCTGGTCAGGACGCGGTGCAGAATGGTCGCGCCGACCTGGGACTTGATGTCGTCGCCGAGGATGGGCAGTTTCTTCTGGCGGAAGCGTTCGGCCCAGTACTCGGAGGAGGCGATGAAGACCGGAATGCAGTTGACGAATGCGCAGCCAGCCTCGAGCACTTGTTCAACGTACCACTTGGTCGCCATTTCCGAGCCGACCGGCAGGTAGGAAACGACCACGTCAGTCTTGGTCTCTTTGAGCAGCTTGACGATGTCGGCGGTAGGCCCCGGGGCTTTCTCGATGACCTGCGAGAGATACTTGCCCAGGCCGTCGTGGGTCATGCCTCGTACCACAGGGACGTTCAACCTGGGCACGTCGGTGAACTTGAAAGTGTTATTCGGTTCGGCGCAGATGGACTCGGCCAGATCCTTGCCGACCTTGGTCACGTTTATGTCAATGCCGAGGGTGAATTCGATGTCATGGATGTGGTAGCCTCCCAGGTTGACGTGCATCAGGCCTGGAACGCTGACGTCATCGGGCGTATCTTTGTAGTAATGCACACCCTGGACAAGCGAGGAGGCGCAGTTCCCCACGCCGATGATCGCCACACGTACTTTTTTCTTGCTCATGGATGAAAATCTCCTTTTTCGATGAAAAAATGATAAAACCAAAACTGGGCAATGTTACCTCAACATTGTCTCCACACGCTCACGATTTTGTGAAACATCCAGTATAATCCAATCAAGTATCATCTCATTAAATTGGGGGGCAGGGGATGTGCGGGCGGCTTCGCACCCTTCGGGTATGCTTCGCGACCGCCCGCACGTCCCCCATCCTCCCTTATTTATTGAGAAGATACCCAATCAGCCAACTATGGACCAAAACGAGCGAATTCGACACCTTGAATACCTGGTGGGGCTTGTCCGCAACTTGAGCGAGTCCATGGAAGTGGAGGCCTTCTTCCAATTGGTCATTTCTGCCGCCTGCGAAATGACAGGTAGTGAAGTTGCCTCCATCCTGGAGCCGGATGAAGAGTCTGCACAGCTTCACTTCCTGGCAACGCCCTGGTTCCATCGCGACTTGCTCCGCTCGGTCCAAGTCCCGATTGACGCCAGCCTGGCGGGTTGGGTTTTCCAAAATGTTAAACCTATCATCGTTGCGGACGTTACCGCCGAGCCGCGTCACTACAAGGGGGTGGATGAGGCGGATGGGTTCGAAACCCGCTCGCTCCTGGCCGTGCCAATCGTCTACAAGGGTGAAACCCTGGGCGTTCTTGAAGCGGCCAACAAGGCTGGGCAGAAACATTATACCGAAGAAGATGTCTCACTCCTGGAGAACCTGGCTACGCTGGCCGCGATTGCCATCCAGAACACGCGCCAGATGAGCAAGGTCAAGGAATCCTTCGATGAGATGGGCCATCTCGACCAGATGAAGAGTGATTTTATCGCCATCGCCTCGCATGAACTGCGTACGCCGCTTGGCCTCATCCTGGGACACGCGGCTTCTCTCCGCGAAGCCGTTGCCGAAGAACAACGCCCGGATGTTGATATCATCGTGCGCAATGCGATGAGCCTGAAGGAGATCATAGACAATATCGCCAACCTGGACAATATCCGGCGCGGCATAAACAGATTCCGCCGCCGTCCGGCTTCCATGCGCCGCATCGTCGAGGAGGTCTTGGATTCCTTCGTCGAAGAAGCGCATAAAAAAGGCGTTTCCATGTCGGCGGATATCAGCCCTGACAACCTGGTCGTGGAATGTGACGCCTCCAAGATCACCATTGTATTGAGCAACCTGGTCAAGAATGCGGTCGCCTTCACCGAGTCGGGCGGTCATGTCCAGATCACCGTCGAACAGATCCCGAGCTACGTCAAAGTTTCAGTCATTGATCAGGGGATTGGCATCGCGGCCAAAGACCTACCGCACATCTTCGAACGCTTCTACCAGGCTGAATCGCACCTGACGCGCAGGCACGGCGGGATCGGCCTGGGCCTTTCGGTCGCCAAGCTGATGGTCGAGTTGCACGGCGGACGCATCTGGGTCGAGAGCGTGGAAGGCAAGGGCAGCACCTTCAATTTTATCCTTCCACACGTCCCAGCCCAGGCTGAGGCCGCGAACAAGGTCTTCATCACCTGACCGTCATCAGCTCATGTACCCGACTTTCGTCATAGCCGGTCACCTGCGGCGCGATTATCTCTTGCCTCTTGTGGGACGCCCCCTGCTGGATGTCCCGGGAGGCGATTTGTTGTACGCCGCAGCCGGGTTGGCTGTCTGGGAAAGGAACGCCGGTCTGCTGGCGCGCGTCGGCGAGGACTATCCCCACGAGTGGCTGCGAGCCTTCGAGCAGCGCGGCCTGGATACACGCGGCGTCCGCATCCTGCCGGAGCACCTGGATTTGCGCTTCTTCCAGGCTTACCTTGATCCCCTGACTCCGCAGCGCAATAATCCGGTTGCCCATTTCGCCCGCCTGGGCTTAACTTACCCGCAGGCGCTGCTGGGCTACCAGCCACCCGCCGAGGTCCAGGATGACAGGAAGACAGTCCAACCGACCTCGCCGCGTCCGGTGGACATCCCCGAAGATTACCTGGATGCCAGCGCCGTGCATCTCTGCCCGCTGGACTTTTCTACCCACAACCGCCTGATCTCGGCCTTCCGGCAGGGACGCACCACCACGTTGACCCTCGACCCGTCCGCGGCTTACATGAACCCGGCCGCCTGGGCTGACCTCCGCCGCCTGCTGCAAGGGCTGACGGCTTTTCTCCCCTCCGAAGAAGAGTTGCGCGCCCTGTTTTGGGGGCAGAGCAACGATCTGTGGGATATGGCCGAAACGCTAGCCGAGCCGGGTTGCGAATTGATTATCGTCAAGCGCGGCGGACACGGCCAGATGCTCTACGACGCCCCGGCGCGTAAGCGCTGGGAGATCCCGGCTTATCCGACCGACATTAGCAATCCGACCGGCGCGGGCGATTCATTCTGCGGCGGCTTCCTAGCTGGTTACCGGCAGACCTACGATCCCTTGCGCGCTGTCCTATACGGCAACGTTTCGGCCTCGCTGACCATCGAAGGTAGCGGCGCATTCCACGCCTTAGAAGCTCTCCCTGGCTTGGCGCGGGCGCGGCTGGATTCGCTGGCCGAGATCGTGCGGAAGGTGTGAGTGATTCACCGCGAAGGCGCGAAGCATGCGAAGACTCTTCGCAGACACGAAGAAAAACTTTTCGCCCTCTCGCCCCCGTTCTTCGCGAAGCACCCTGGGGGGTGGGGGCGCTTCTTAGCAGTAAATGAAAACCATGTCTGATAACATCTCCCGCCTGCTCGACCTGGCAATCGCCATTCAACAAATCCCCGCGCCGACCTTTCATGAAAAAAAACGGGCGGAATTTGTGCGCTACCGTTTCCTCGAAGAAGGCTTGTCAGACGTGGAGTTGGACGCAGTGGGAAATGTGTATGCTTGCATGAAAGCCAGCCGCAGCCACACGTCAGCCGCCACTCACCCCTTGGTTGTCAGCGCCCACCTGGACACAGTGTTTCCTTACTCTGTTGACCTGACCGTCCATCGTGAGCTGCAGCGCGTCGCCGGGCCGGGCATCGGGGATAATGCCATTAGCCTGGCAGGGCTGCTGGGACTGGTCTGGGCTTTGCGCGAGAGGAGTATCTGCCTTACGGGCGATCTTTGGCTGGCAGCGGACGTGTGCGAGGAGGGGCTGGGCGACTTGCGCGGTATGAAGGCTGTTGTTGAACGGTTTGGGGATACTCCCCTGGCGTATATTGTACTGGAAGGCATGGCGCTGGGACAAGTCTACCACCGCGCCTTGGGAGTGCGCCGTTACCAGATCGTGGTCAAGACGGCTGGCGGTCATTCCTGGGTGGATTATGGCCGTCCCTCGGCCATCCACGAGTTGACCCGCCTGGCGTCAGAGCTTGCCGCGCTCAAGCTCCCGGCCACGCCGCGCACCACGTTGAACGTGGGGAAGATCAGCGGGGGCATCTCGGTGAACACCATCGCGCCCGAGGCCGAGCTGGAACTGGATCTGCGTTCGGAGGGTTCGGATACGCTCCTCGACGTGGCGCGGCAGGTCGAGGGTCTGGCGCGCGGCGTGGAACGTGCGGGGGTGGCGGTCGAGGTTACAGTAATAGGCGAGCGTCCCGTGGGAGGGATAGCAGCCGATCATCCTTTGGTCCGCCTGGCGCAGGAATGCCTGCGCGCCCAGGGCATCACGCCGAACCTGAACGTCGGCTCGACGGACACCAACGTGCCGCTCAGCCGAGGCATCCCGGCAATCACCATCGGTCTGACGACCGGTTCGGGCGCGCACACGGTGCATGAGTACATCAATGTGGAACCGCTGAAAAAGGGGATGGAGCAGTTGGTAAAGCTAGTGAGCAGTATTCAGTGAACAGTGTTCAGTGTTCACTGCTTACTGACCACTGCCATCTTTACAGATGACAGGAGGTCTCGCAACATGGCGCGGTTCGCTTCTTTGCGGATGGTCGCAGCCGCGCGGCGGGCAGGGTAGAGGTGACCCAACCTGAGGCTGTAAAGCGAATGTTCATACTCCCGGAGGAGTGTCTGGATGGCGGCCGCCGCCTCCGGCAGCAACCCGGCCAATGCGGCGGCAGCTTCAGCGGGTGTCCGGCTGGGGGAGGAAAGGCCGCCCAGCCGCCGCAGGCAGCGGTAGACCACCCCGAAGGTGCGTTCGATTGGCGTCAGCGCGGCCAGGTAAGCCCAGCGTTCCAGCCAGCGCGGCGGGGTGAGCGCGAACCTCTCCAATGTGGCCTTCAGGCGGATCGGCAGCGGAACGATGTGGACGCGGCGGCTGTAGCGTTTCTGCGCAGCACCTACTCGGCAGGCCAGGATGACCAACAGGAGGACGACCGCGACCGCCAGTCCCACCAGCCCAGCCTGCTCCCAGACGAGCAGCCAGCTCTTTGTGGCCCCGGGGCCGGTTGACTGATCTTGGACATTCGCTCCGGCTCCAGCGGGTAACTCATCCCCCGCCTCTTCGAGCATCGGCGTCTGGGGGGTGGTGGTATTTGTGGCAGCCTCCACACCGCTCGGACGGTAGAGCAGCGGTTGGGAGGCGGTCGGCTCGAATTGCACCCAGCCGGCGCCCGGAAAATAGACTTCCGGCCAGGCGTGCGCGTCCTTGATGCGGACAGTCCACAGGTCCGGCTGGGCGTCATCCCACTCCCCTTGGGCGAACCCAACCGCCAGGCGCGCCGGGATGCCAACTGCCCGCAGCAGGATCACCTCAGCCGTGGCGTAATAGCTGCAGTAACCCTGTTTGTAGTCGAGCAGGAACCATTCTAACGTGTTGCGACCGAACGGCGGTTCGGGCATGGTTGTTGTATAACGGATTTCATTCCGCAGGTAATTCGTGACTGCTTTGGCCTTATCGTAAGGCGTGGCCTCATTCCCGGTCAAATCCTGCGCCAGTTCGATGACGCGCCCTGAGAGATTGCCCGGGAGCTGCAGATAGCGTTCAGCGGCCCAGGCGGGGTAGTCCACCCCAGCTTCCCGTAATTGCTTTTCGGTGGGATTGTAGTCGAGGGATTTTACCTGATATGTCTCGCCGGCGCGGATGACCGGGTTGGCGCGGAACAGGAGAGGGTCCAAACTGGTATCCGAGGCGCGCATGAAGAGCAATTTGCCCGGCCGGCTGACCCAGACCGGATTGGGCGGTGTGAACAGGGTGAAGATCAACGGCTGGTTACTTTTGAAGGTGTATTCAGCCACGTTCACCCCACCCACGTCCGGGAGAGTCAGCAGCGACTGATCCGGAGAATAATCCCGGCTGTTTGGAGAAGAACCAATCCACTTATCCTTCTCGTATTGGTCGTAGATCCGCACGCGCCAGTAGTAGCGAGGGACTTCTTTCGGTGAGGCCGCCAGCACGGTAAAGATGACCGTATCACCTGTGACCGCGCTCTTCCCTAATTCCAGTGTGTCGCCATAAAAATCGTTGCTGACCCCGATTGTCTTGCCCTCCAACCCAGCGACTGCGTTGCCTAGATCGTCGAGAACGGGTTGCCAGAATTTGGTGACCCGTCCCAAAAGTCTGCCCACTGCCTCGATTGGGTGCGCTGGCGAGGGCACCACCCATGCCAGGAAGATCAAAGCGGCGGCTGCAATCAGCATCGTACCGTTCAAGTCGGTGACCGACTCGGAGGAAAGCTTGATGTGCTGTTCTTTCCAAAAGCTGCGCCTGCGAAGATAGTTCAGCCGTCCAAAGAGGACCAGGCAAAGGAAGAGATAGAACGCCAGGAAGCCTACGCGCTCCTGGACGAACGGGTCGAATAACTGGATGAGGAACAAGATGATCCCGGCCGGCAGGGTGGCTGCCAGATAGCGGGCATGGCGCGTCAACGAATAGCCGGAGAACAGGCTAAGGGTCCAGAAAGCGACGCATGAAAAGGCGATGAAAAGAATGGGATCTTTGACGGGCTGGCGGTCCAGAAATAAGAGGAACGCATCGGCCAGCCGTCCTCCCAGGCTGACCAGGCGTTCGCCCCACTCGACAGTGTTGTACAGTCGCGCGCCGACGGTCCACGGGACGAAGAACAGGCTATAGCCAATCGCCAGCAGGCTTGCTGTCCCACTCCTGAAGCGGCTTTTTCCAAGCGCCAGGCCCAGCAGGGTGCCGAGGGCGGCCAGGAATGCGGTGGATTCCAGCCCGGGCGTCCAGCCAGCCGCCACCAGGCGCTCGGCCGAGGTGAGCAGGGCGATGAATAAGATCGCGGCGGACGGAAAATCCCACCAACGCACAGGTTTGTTTTTCATGCTTTGAGTGTAAAATATGAATGTATCTTAACAACAAGCAGAGGAAGGTGGAGGGTGTTCGGGCGGCAGAGCCACCCGAACACCCTCCGCACCCTAGTTTATTGAGATGATACATACGAATCACTTATTCGTCAATTCTCGAGGAGGTGTTTTATGGAAACCATTCTAAACGTCGGGATCAACTGGATCGTCTCCTTGCAGGGCCTGGGAGGCTGGCTGACTCTGCCGATGAAGTTCTTCTCCTTCTTGGGGACGGAGGAGTTCTATATGCTGGTCCTGCCAGCGCTCTACTGGTGCATAAACTCCAGCCTGGGCATCCAGGTGGCGTTCATCTTGATGGTCAGCGGAGGTGTGAACGAAGCCTTCAAAATGGCTTTCCACGGCCCGCGTCCATACTGGTACAGTTCCCAGGTCAAGGGGCTGGCTACGGAGACCTCGTTTGGCGTCCCTTCAGGCCATGCCCAAAATGCCATCAGCGTGTGGGGCATCATGGCTGCGGGCATCCGTAAATGGTGGGCCTGGCTGGTGGCCGCGATCATTATTTTCTTCATCGGCTTCTCGCGCCTGTACCTGGGCGTCCATTTTCCGCATGACTTGCTGCTCGGCTGGCTCATCGGCGGCTTGTTGTTATGGCTGATGGTGCGCTTCTGGAACCCGATGGCTGCCTGGCTGAAGAAGTGCTCGCCCGGCCAGCAAATCCTCCTGGCGTTCCTGGCGTCGCTGGCCTTGATTGTCCTGCCGCTGATCCCCTTCTTCTGGCTGGGCGCCGTGAACTGGCAGCCGCCGCAGGCCTGGGCTGAGTACGCTGCCGGCGCGGTCACCATGGAAGGCACCATGACCACCGCCGGGACATTCTTCGGCCTGGCGCTTGGTTTGGTCTGGCTGGATCGCAAGGGGGGGTTCAAGACCTCCGGTGCGTGGTGGCAACTTGTCTTGCGTTACCTGCTGGGAGTGGCCGGCGTTCTCGTCATCAGGTATGGCCTGAAAGCCATCTTCCCTGAAGGCGCTTCCCTGTTGGCTTTTGCACTGCGCTACCTGCGTTATACCCTGATCGGGGCGTGGATGACAGGCGGCGCGCCGCTCGTATTCGTCTGGTTGAAGCTGGCTGGCAAGGCAAAGTAGTAGACCACCCTACAGGCAGAACTGGCGGATGACACTCGAACGCGACGCACTCCTGTATAAACGTTATCGCATTGTTGACCTTATCAGCCTGGGGGGGATGGGCTCGGTTTACCGCGCTGTAGACGAAAACCTGGGTGTAGAAGTAGCCGTAAAGGAAAACTTCTTTTCGACGGATGAATATGCGCGCCAGTTCCGGCTGGAAGCGGTCATCCTGGCGAACCTACGCCATCCCAACCTGCCGCGCGTCACCGATCATTTCATCATCGGTGAGCAGAGCCAATACCTGGTGATGGATTATATCGCTGGTGAAGACTTACGTCAGCACATGGAACGCCTGGGGACGATCTCGGAGGAAGAAGCGCTCCTGATCGGCGCGGCCATGTGCGACGCCCTGACCTATCTGCACACGCGCAAACCGCCTGTCATCCACCGGGATGTCAAGCCGGGCAACGTCAGGATTACCCCCGAAGGCCAGATCTATCTGGTGGATTTTGGCCTGGCAAAAGTGGTCATGTGCGGCCAGGCGACAACGACCGGCGCGCGCGCCATGTCTCCTGGTTATTCTCCACCTGAGCAGTACGGCTCGGCGCACACCGACCCCCGCACCGACATCTACTCTCTCGGTGCGACGCTGTACGCCGCGTTGACCGCCAACCTGCCGGAAGATGGGCTGGCGCGGGTGATGGACAACACCGAGCTGACCCCCATCCGTAAGTACAATCCAAAGGTTTCGCGGCGGATGACAACCGTGATCGAAAAAGCGATGGCTGTTCGGGCTGAGGGCCGCTACCAGACGGCTGAAGAGTTCAAGCAGGCGCTGCTTTCTTCCAATACGAAGCCCCAGCACCTGGATAACACGATCGTCATCGAGCCGCCTCCGCGCAAGGAAGAGGTCGATGTCAAAGAACCAACGGATAAGCCGATCACGGGGCGGATGGATGTCGCTTCACAGCCCCCCTCACAACCGCCTCGGCCGCGCCGGAGAGCCGGCTGTTGGCTTCCCGCCTGCATTATCTTGCTGATCCTCCTGGCATTAATGGCTATTTTCTGGAAGCCGATCTACGCGGCCATAGCCCCTCGGCCTCCTTCGCCGACGGCTGTCCCGTGGACTGCAACCGCCAAAATTACGGAAACCTCCACACCTTTGCTGCCGGCCGAGACAGCCACATCCACGCCGCGCGACACACCAACCATACCCTCGACTCGGACGCCGACCATGACCCCGACGAGCGCGCCGACCCTGACCGCAACGCCGGTCTTGACGATTCCCACCCAGACGTTTGAACCGACTGCCACCCCGTTGGGCGGTGGCTACGGCCAGATCGCCTTTGCCTCCAACCGTTCCGGCGCGCCGCAGATCTTCAGCATGGACGCGGATGGAAGCCACCCGCAGCAAGCCACCAATATGGCGGATGGCGCCTGCCAGCCCGCCTGGTCGCCGGATGGCTTGCGCATCGTTTTTATTTCGCCCTGCCTCGAGAGGACCGACCTTTATCCCGATTCCAGCCTGTTCATCGTCAATGCCGATGGCAGCGGGCTGACGGCCCTGCCCACAGCCGCGGGCGGCGATTTCGACCCGGCGTGGTCGCCGGACGGCGGGCGGATCGCCTTTACCTCTTTACGCGACGGTTATACTCAGATCTATGTGCTGAACATGGCGGATTTGACGGTGACGCGCCTGAACGAGACGAACAGCGACATCCAGGCTCGCCAGCCCGCCTGGTCGCCGGCCGGGACGCAGATCGTGTACACGGTCCGACGCTTGGGCGTGCTACAAATTTGGGTGA
>JALHUM010000258.1 GCA_022865905.1 Anaerolineales bacterium
CGAGATCATCAAGGCGCTGGAGGCCGGGCAGCACGTCGTCCTGTCGTTCGGCAATTTCGAGAGCGACCTGGATTACCTGCTGGTCTCGAACCTGCTGACGCGCAAGATCCGCGATGCCTGGGAGCATAAGACCAACGCCTTCCGCACATCTGGCAAGGCGGAGCCGCGCCAACTGGTCATCGTGCTGGAGGAGGCGCACAAGCTGCTCAACCGCGAGATGGCTGCCCAGACCACGTTCAGCACCATCGCGCGCGAGATGCGCAAGTACTACGTCACCCTGCTGATCATTGACCAGCGCCCGTCGCAGATCTACGACGAGGTCATGTCCCAATTGGGGACGCGCATCTCCGGCTGGCTGGGCGACGAGGACGATATCCACGCCGTGCTTTCGGGCCTTTCTGGGCGCGAGTACCTGCGCGGGATGCTGGCGCGTTTGCAGCCCAAGGAGGAGGTGCTCCTGCTCGGTTGGGGCGTCCCGATGCCGCTGCCGGTGCGGTCGCGGCGGTATGACGGCGATTTCTGGAAGGAGTTGTTCGGCGCGGGGAGCAAGAAGGACGAGGCGCAGATCATGAAGGAGTTGGGATATTAGTCGGTTAGAACTGCCTCTGTTTGTTGTATAATCCAAATTGAGGTGTTGCAATGGTTACACTGACGTTATCCGATAAACAGGTCGTTGAGTTGGTCAAGCAACTGCCGCCAAAGAGCAAGCAGGCGGTGCTCGACGCGCTGACCGCCGACCGCGATGTCTGGTGGGAAATGACGCTTTCGCAGGGTGAAGAGCAGTTCAGCCGGCTGGCCGCTGAACGCGGCCTGGAATGGGACACAATGCCAGAAGCGGAACGCGAGACTTTTGTGGATGCTCTCCTGCACGAAAAGCCGTGACTCCGAACTTCGTAGTTTACGATACCAATATCCTGTTTTCCGGTACGGGCTGGCGGGGAAGCCCGTATCATTGTCTCCAACTGGCGCGCCGGGGCGAGGTGACTCTGCTCACCTGCCGGGAAATCCTGGTCGAGTTCCAGGAAAAACTCCAGGTCAAGCGCGACATGTCTGCCAGCGAAGCCACGCGGGCGGCGGTCGAAATTCTTTCATTCTCGCGCCTGGTGGAAATCTCTAACACTTTGAGAATCATTGCTGACGACCCAGACGACGATAAAGTGCTGGAATGTGCCGTTGTTGGTCAGGCGGAGTACATCGTTTCTGGAGACCATCATTTACTGGAGCTGGGGAGTTATCGGAAGATCAGGATTATCCGCGCGGTAGAGCTGCTGGATTTGTTTCCTGGTGCGGCATCGGAATAATGAGTTCTGGCGCGAATTGTTTGGGGCGGGGAGCAAAAAGGATGAGGCGCAGATTATAAAGGAGTTGGGATATAAATACAGCGGGATATTTGGGAAAGGAAAATAACTATGGACAATGTCGTTTATATGTTAGGAGCCGGTTTTTCTGCCCCGCTTGGGTTGCCTGTAATGTCAAATTTTATCGAAATGTCTAAAGATTTATATGCCAGTGATAATATTATGTATAGGCATTTTAGCAAAGTATTTGATAGCATTAGAAAAAGGCTAGCTTATATAACACAATTTTACAGCACAGACCTCGACAATATTGAAGAAGTATTATCAATACTAGAAATGGAGCGTTTAGCTGGCAGAGTCTCTAGAGAAGAAACTGATGAGTATATTAGGTTTATTGTCGATGTGATTCAACATTACACTCCTCCCATTACTGGACTTAGGAAATATGAGCAAATCGCCAAGGGTTATTACCGAACGACAGACGATCGCCAACAGCAAGAATTCGAATTTCACGTTTCAATAATAGAGGAACAATTATCTCAAAACTATATCGATTTTATTCTCCAGTTGTTTCATGCACAATTGATAGTTCGTGGCGTTGGTGATACGAACAAGAAAGGCTTTTATAGGGAATTTGAATTACATAACGAAATCGATAAAAACCCATCAGTTCAATATTCTGTTATTACTTTAAATTATGATCTTGTTCTAGAAAATTATGCAAATTACCTTTCCTCGATTTCTCAGGGTACAGAATTAAAATTTACTCGTCCGCGGGATAGGCGACGTCAACACTACCCCTACCTTGTGAAGTTACATGGCAGTATAGATAATCATGCTATCATTCCCCCTACTTGGAATAAAACCATTAATGCGCAGATTAGCACAGAATGGAAGATGGCATACAAATTGTTGTCTTCTGCAAACTATATACGCATCGTCGGTTATTCACTGCCAAATAATGATGCCTATGTGCGGTATCTGCTAAAGGCTAGTATTCTAAAGTCTGAAAATCTAAAAAGGATTGATGTGTTGTGTAAAGATGACAGCGGCATCGTTAGAGAAAGGTATGATTCATTCATTACCCTCCCATATCCCAAATATCGATTTTGTAACGGTTATGTAGAAAGATACTTATCAATAGTTAAACATTATTTCGAATTATCTCATGATCGATTTTATAAAGAATATGAAGAAAAAGATAAGGAAGACATTCAAGGAAAGAGTTGAACAAAGTGGATAGTAATATAAACAATATCGGCTCTTATATACTTTCTTGTCGCTTTCCCGCCGGGTCCGCCGGGGAATAAAATCCCCGGCTAGTTGCTAAAGGACGCTGTTGCGTCCTCGTCTTCAGCCCCAACTGGGCTTTAGTTCTGAGCTAGATGGTTCACCGTCCGGCGGAAATGAGACGATAATGACCACCCTCAAAACTATCTTCTTCTTCCTGCTCGTCCCCGCCGGAGTTTCAGCCCCTGGCTAATCTGGGAACATAGCCAAAACCTGGATTGAGATGTGATTGCCCTGCCCAGCTCTTGTAAAGATCGAACATTAGTTCTATAATTGGGATCGTAGGGAATGGCTTTCCCCTCCTCGGTTCGCAGGGGCATGCCATTCCCCCGGCTCACCCATGATCACCGCAGGAGTCATTTTGGACCAGGTCTCAGTGGTTCCCCTCTACGAAGTCCCGGTTGCACAGGGAAGGAAAAAGAGCTTCCAGTGCTCTTCACCACCCCTCATTCGTTCTTCATTGAATTCGAAAAAAGGTACTTTAATTCCAGCCGGGTTCCGTTGCGCTTCGATAAAGGTTCCTTTCCTTGCCTGTCACTAGGCCCCATTCGTTCCTCTTCATTCCTCAGGAACGAATATCATCCCCGCAAAGGGACATCGTACTCGCGCAGTACCCGCAGGGCGAAGGGTATATCATCCTTTTGCAGCACCCTTTACACCTGCTCGCCCCCGTCAGTCGCCGGGGACTAAAGCCCCCGGCTCATCGCGAAAGGACGGTAAACCGTCCTCGCTCTCAGCCCCAACGGGGCTTCCGCATTGAGCCCGTCCCGTTCACGGGCGGGCGGATAAAGTAGGCAAGGAAAACATCATGCCCTATTGGCGACTTTTCTACCACATCGTCTGGTCAACCAAAGACCGCCAGCCGCGGATTGACCCGGCCTGGGAAGCGGACCTGCACGGCTACATCCGCGGCAAGGCGACAGCGCTGGAATGTCCGCTCCTGGCGATTGGTGGGATGTCGGATCATTTCCACATTGTCATTTCCATTCCGCCGAGCCAACCTATCGCGACCATTGTCGGGAGGTTGAAGGGAGCCAGTTCGCATTACGCCAATGACCATTTTGTGCCCGGCAAGGATTTCGCATGGCAATCGGAATATGGTGTGCTGAGTGTTTCAGAATCGAGATTGAGCAAAGTTGTGGCGTATGTGCTGAATCAAAAGAAGCATCATGCTGAGGATAATGTGTTTGATGTGCTTGAGAATTTCGGAGTTTCTCTCACGCCTGACGGTTTACCGTCAGGCTAGTTGCGAAAGGGCGGTACCCTAAAGGGTGCCTCGCGAAACCGCCCTCCCGCATTGACTCAGGAGCCTCCCATGTCCCTCGAACAAATCCAACTCTACGTGCTGATCCTCCCTCCCATCCTTTATGCCGCGCTGGCGCTGTGGATCCGCCCGCCGTGGAAGATCATCGGCCTTTCGTTGCTGACCGGCCTGGTCCTCGGCTGTCTCAACCTGCTGGGCGACATCTTTGCCTATTTTCAAGGCTGGTGGCATTACCCGTTCACCGCCGCGAACCATGCCCCGCTGACGTTCTACCTGGCCGCGGCGCTTTTCTACGGCGCAGGGATCATCGGTCTGGTCGGCTGGTGGGCGCGGAAACGCTTCGGCTGGCGCGGCGGGGTGATCCTGCTCGTCATCTTCCCGCTGTGGGGTCTCCTGCGCGACTTTGGCGGCTCGGCCCTCTACAACCAAACCCAGACCATGATCGTCTGGGGAGAAGGCTTTGTGCCTGTCGCGGCCGATTTCCTGCTGTGGGCCAGCGCAGGCGCGGCGGGGTTCTTTACGATGGTCGGATTGGAAAAATGGCAAGATAGGAGAGACAAATGAACAAACACAGTATCGTTGAACAAATCCAGGCGAATGGCGCCGTCGCCGCACATACGACCGGGCGCTATGTAGATATTGTCAACCATGTCCCCGTCAAAGTGATCATGGCGACGCCGATTTACATGGCAAAAGAGAAACTCCGCAAAGGTGACAAGGTTGCGATTGTTGACCTGGATGAAAATGTGGCTTTCATTTGCACGGTCAGCCAGGTCACAACCAGCCGCCTGTCGAAGATACAGACTCTCCTCCTTGATAAGGTTAAAAAGGTCAAGCTTGAATAAACCTGGCAAACCATGACCGCCCTCAAAACCAGCTTCTTCATGCTCCTCGTCCCTGGCCTGCTGTTGGGCGTCCTGCCCGCCTGGCTCATGGCGACCGACACGGCGTTGTTCTCGTTGGGTCTCTTCCGTTGGCTGGCCGTCCCGCTCTGGCTGATTGGCGCGGCCGTCATGCTCTGGTGCGCCTGGGACTTCACCGTCAAGGGACGCGGCACGCCTGCCCCGATTGACCCGCCCCGCGAACTGGTCATCAGTGGGCTGTATCGTTACGTCCGCAACCCAATGTACGACGGCGCGCTGCTCGTACTGTTCGGACACGTGCTCTGGTTCCCGTCCCTGGCGCTCATCGTCTGCCCGATCATATTTTTTGTGTCCTTTCACCTGTTCGTCGTTCTCTACGAAGAACGCACCTTACGCAAGAAATTCGGCGCGGCGTATGAGGCGTACTGTCGCTCCGTGCCGCGCTGGCTGCCGCGCGTCCGATCCCCGCGGAGGTAACCCATGGAAAAAAGCCCCACCCGCATACGTGACCTTGCCTTCCTGGTCGCAGGCCTGATGGATTGCATCTTTGGAGGCATCCTGCTGCTCTCTTGGCTGAATCTCCTGCCCCTCGACCTGGCCGCCTTCGGCTTTACGCGCAGCCTGGCCGGTATTGTCGGGGCAGTGCTGGCGGTCTCCGGGGTGGCAGTCGTCACCTACCAATTGACGAAGTTGAGGCCTCCGGAATGACCAATCGTTGAGATGGACGGGGTACAATTTATCCATCTCACCTGTCAACGGAGCATTCCATGGATAACAACAAAACAAGCCTGCGCAGCCTGCCCCGCAACATCTGGGTGCTGACGGCCACATCCTTCCTCACCGACATCTCCTCCGAGATGATTGTCTACCTGATCCCGCTCTTCCTGGCGAACGTGCTCAAAACCGGGACGGCGGTCATTGGCCTGATCGAAGGCATCGCCGAGACCACCGCTAGCCTGATGAAAATCTACTCCGGCGCCCTCTCGGATAGACTCGGCAAGCGCAAATGGCTGACCGTGGCCGGCTACGGCCTCTCGACCATTGCCAAGCCTTTTCTCTATTTTGCCGAGACCTGGCAATGGGTGTTGGGCGTCCGCTTCAGCGACCGGCTGGGGAAGGGC
>JALHUM010000259.1 GCA_022865905.1 Anaerolineales bacterium
ACCTGTATGCTGTGGATGCTCAAGGCCAGAATGCCTGGAATCTGACCGTAAGTGGTAAACTCTACGGCACGCCGGTGGCGGGCGGGGACTTGATCCTGGTCGCCCCGGTCGGGGGCCAGTCCCAGCTCATTGCTCTGGATCAGGCCGGCGTCCAGAAGTGGGCATTTACACCGGTAAAGAAATAAGGAAGAAGAGATAACATGTGGGATACCTTTATTGTCACCCCTCTTACCAACGTCCTGCTGTGGATCTATCAGCTCTTCGGCGGGAATTTCGGCCTGGCAATCATCCTGTTCACCATCCTGATCCGGCTGGTGACCCATCCGCTCATGGCTTCCCAGATCAAGAGCAGCCAAAAGATGCAGGAGCTGCAGCAATCCAAGAAGTGGCAGGAAATCCAAAAGAAGAACAAGGGTGATAAGGAAAAACTGGCCCAGGAGCAGATGAAGATTTACAAGGAACTCGGCATCAGCCCCTTTGCCTCCTGCCTGCCGACTATAATCCAGATACCGATCATCTTTGGCTTGTACCAGAGCATTATGCGCGCCCTGGCGACTTCTCCGATGCAGTTGCTGACGCTGACCCGCAGTGTGTATGCCATTTTCGACACCCCGGCCTTGCTCCCGTTGAACAGCCAATTCTTATGGATGAACCTGGGACAGACGCCGGAAAAGATCTTCCTACCGTTCCTCTCCAGCGGCATTCCCAACCCGACGCTGCCCATCATCGTAGCGCTCACCACCTACATCCAATCCAAACTGACCATGCCGCCCGCCGCCAACCCTGGCGACCAGGGCGCGGCGATGGGCAAGATGATGGCCCTCTACATGCCGTTCCTGCTGGGCTACTTCTCCCTGACCTTTGCTTCTGGCCTTTCGATTTACTTTATCACCAGCAACCTGGTTGGCATTCTGCAATACGCCCTGTTGGGCAAGGTGGACTGGCGCAATCTGCTCCCTGGAAGCAAGAAAGGGGCTGCGAAGTCGAAATGAACGAACGAACCACCCTGGAAAAGATCGCTCCGACGGTCGAAGAAGCTGTCGCGGAAGGATTGGCGGAACTCAACCTGCCCGCCGAAGCCGTGGATGTGGAAGTGCTGGACACTGGCAGCCGCGGACTCTTCGGGGTTGGCGGACGCCAGGCGCGCGTTCGCCTGACGACGAAGGGAACGCAACCCCCCGGACCCGAGGCCGGCGCGCCCGCACCTGCGCCTGAACCCCTCCCTGTGCCCGTTCCTGCAACCGAACCTGCGCCTGAACCTTCTTTTGAAGAAGATGAGTTGCTCAACCTGTCAGAAAAGACGGTCAGCGAGTTGTTGGCAAAGATGAAAATCGAGGCGAAGCTCTCGATCAGCTACGGCGAACCGGACGAGGAGGGACGCCGCCCGGTCTGCGTGGAGCTTCACGGCGATGATCTGGGCATCCTGGTCGGCCGCCGGGCGGAGATCCTGAACTCCTTGCAGTACATCGTCAACTTGATCGTCAGCAAGCAGTTGGAGCGTTGGGTGCAGATCGTCGTGGATGTGGAGGGTTATCGCAGCCGGCACGAAGTCCAGTTGCGCAAGATGGCCCGCCAAATGGCCGGTCAGGCAGTCCAGACTGGGCGGCGGCAGGTGCTGGAACCACTGAGCGCAGCCGACCGCCGCATCATCCACCTGGAATTGCGCGATCATCTTGATGTGACCACCCAGAGCATCGGCGAGGAACCGGCGCGCAAGGTGACGATCGTTCCGAAGTAGTTCAAGTAAAAGTAATAAGTAAAAAGTAATAAGGTAGTTCTTCACTCATAGCCCCTCTCCAACACGAGAGGGGTTCTTTTTTTTACGTTTTACTTTTCACTTTTCACTTTTTACTTTCCCTTCCTCAGGTATAATTTATCCATGCCCAACCTGGCTCCGCTCGAACCGGTGGATTACCTCGTCATCGGACACCTCGCCCAAGACCTGACCCCCCAAGGCTCGCGCCTGGGCGGGACGGCGGCCTATTCGGCCTTGACGGCGCACGCCCTGGGACTGCGCGTGGGCGTGGTCACGGCTTGGGGTGGGGAGCCGCCTCTCGGCGCGCTGGCCGGGACGGATGGAATAATCGTTTCCATGATCCCCACGCCGCACACGACAACCTTCGAGAATGTGTATACGCCAGAGGGTCGAATCCAGTACCTCCATCGCACCGCGCCGCGCATTGATTACAGCCACGTGGCGCAGGAATGGCAACGCACGCCGATCATCCACATCGGGCCGATCGCGCAAGAGGTCAGCCCGCTGCTGGCGGAGGGCTTCTCGCCGGACTTGCTGTGCCTGACCCCACAGGGCTGGCTGCGCACCTGGGATGGGGATAGACGGGTGATCCCCTGCGTCTGGCCGGAAGCGCAGGCGGCCCTCTCGAAGGCCGCCGCAGCCGTGATCAGCGTCGAAGACGTAGGCGGCGACGAGAGCCAGATCGAAGCCATGGCGCTGTCCTGCCACCTCCTGGCCGTGACGGAAGGCCCGGCGGGGGCGCGGCTGTACTGGAAAGGCGACCTGCGCCGTTTCCGCGCCCCGGCCATACCCGAGGTGGATGCGACCGGCGCGGGCGATATCTTCGCGGCCGCCTTTTTCTTCCGGCTGTACACCACGCGTGACCCCTGGGAGGCGGCCCGCTTCGCCACGCGTCTGGCTTCGTATTCGGTGGCGCGGCCCGGGCTGGAGGGCATCCCGACCCAAGAGGAAATCCAGACCTGCCTGGTGGAGGTATTGTAGTGGGACGCGTTTACACACTGGTCAATCAGAAGGGCGGGGTAGGGAAGACGACCACTGCCATCAACCTGGGAGCCTACCTGGCTGGGCTTGGCCAGCGCGTCCTGATCGTGGACATTGATCCGCAGGCCAATGCCACCTCCTGCCTGGGCGTGGATAAACGCACGGTCACCGGCGGTACGTACGAGGTCCTGTTGGGCGGCGCACCGGCATCCGCGCACCTGCTGTATAATCCACGCTTGAAACTGTCGCTGCTGCCGTCTTCACCTGCGCTAGTCGGTGCAGAAGTAGAGCTGGTCAGCGAATTGGGGCGCGAGAGCAAGCTCAAGAACGCCCTCGGCCCCGTGATCGAAAAGTTCGATTACTTGTTGATTGACTGTCCGCCCTCGCTCAGCCTGTTGACCGTCAACGGTCTGATCGCCGCGCAGGACGGCGTCATCATCCCCGTGCAGTGTGAGTACCTGGCGTTGGAAGGGCTGGGTGAATTGACTCACACCCTCCAGCGCGTCCGCTCGGCGCTTTTTCCCGGATTGAAGGTACGCGGCGTGGTGCTGACCATGTTCGACGGGCGGACGAATCTTTCTGCGGACGTGGTGGCTGACGTGCGTAAGCATTTCTCTGAGCAGGTCTTCGAGGCGATCATCCCGCGCAGCGTCCGCCTGGCCGAAGCTCCCTCTTATGGATTGCCGATCACGGCCTACGCGCCCGAATCGAGCGCGGCAAAGGCCTACGAGTTGCTGGCGCGGGAAGTGTTGGTTGGTGATGGGATCCCAATTCCGGCGCTACCTAAGGAGTGACCTATGCCTCAAAAATCGGGACTCGGTCGTGGACTGGATGCCTTGATCCCCGGCGGTGAAACGGAACCGGCGGAGGGCGGCGTCACTTACGTGCCTGTGGGTCACATTTCTCCCAACCCGCGCCAGCCGCGCGGGGATATGGATGCGGATGAGTTGGGCGAGTTGACGGCTTCGATACGCGAGCATGGCGTCTTGCAGCCTTTGATCGTCACCCCGATCGAAGCGAGCGGCCAGTACACCTTGATCGCTGGCGAGCGCCGCCTGGAAGCCGCCAAACAGGCCGGGCTATTCAGTGTGCCTGTCATCATCCGCCAGGCCACCGACCAGCAGCGGTTGGAGCTGGCCCTGATCGAGAACGTCCAGCGCGCCGACTTGAGTCCCCTGGAAGAGGCCGAAGCCTACCGCCAACTGGCTGAGGATTTCAGCCTTTCGCACGAGGAGATTGCGTTGCGCGCCGGGAAGAGCCGCGTAGCGGTGACCAATACCTTGCGCCTGCTCAAGTTGCCCGACACGGTCAAGAATGCCCTTGTAGAACAACGCATCAGTGAGGGGCACGCGCGTGCCCTGCTGGCCCTGTCCACGCCGGAGGCGCAGGCGGCTGCCTTGCGCACGCTCCTTTCGCAAGAACTCAACGTCCGCCAGACGGAGGAGCTGGTGCGTAAACTGGCCGGCCAAAGGCACCCACCGTCCGCGCCGAAGGCCGCGCCTCCGCCCGAAGTCACCGAGCTGGAAGAACGCCTGCGCGCCAGCCTGGGGACGAAAGTCTCGCTGCGCGCTGGACGAAAGGGCGGGACGCTGACCATCCATTATTACTCCGACGAGGAGCTGGATGCGCTGATGGCGCGCTTGTTGAAGGAGTAGGATGAAAATCCTTTATAACGCTCGCATCCACACCCTGTACAAGGCTAAACCCACGGCCTCGGCCTTGGTCATAGACCGCGAGCGCATTTTAGCGGTCGGCGCGAATGGTGAGCTTTTCCGAGAATTCGACCGCGCCGAACGACAGGATATGGGCGGGAAAGCCATCCTGCCCGGCCTGACCGACGCCCACATCCACCTGCAGGAATATGCTTTGCTTGTGCAGAAGATTGATTGCGAAACGGACAGCAAAGAAGAGTGCCTGCGTCGCGTGGCAGGGCGCGCCCGCAAGCTCCGCTCGGACGAGTGGCTCCTGGGGCATGGCTGGAACCAAAACCTTTGGGCTTTCCCCCTTGTGGGGGAGACAGGAGGGGGGGCCTGGCCCTTCGCCGCCGACCTGGACGCGATCACCCCGGACATTCCCATCTATCTCACCGCCAAGTCCATGCACGCGGGCTGGGTCAACCGCGCCGCGCTGAGGCTGGCCGGGATCAACGCGTCTACCCCCGATCCCCTGAATGGACGGATCCAGCGTGACGGTATTGGCCAGCCGACCGGCATCCTGCTCGAAGAGGCGATGAAGCTGGTCGAAGCCGTCATCCCGGAGCCGGGCGTGGACAAGATTGCCGAAGCCATCCGGGAGATCCAGCCAACCCTTTGGCGCGCAGGCCTGACCGGCCTGCACGATTTCGACAAGCGGCCCTGTTTCATGGCCTTGCAGCAATTGCACGCGGCGGGAGAATTGCGTTTGCGCGTGACCAAGAGCATCCCGGTAGAAGACCTGCCTTATGCCGTCGGACTTGGCCTGCGCAGCGGCTTCGGCGACGATACCCTGCGCGTCGGCTCGGTCAAAGCGTTCGCGGATGGCGCGCTCGGTCCGCGCACGGCGGCAATGTTCGATCCGTATGTTGACGAATCGGAAAATCGTGGTATTCTAATCCTGGATGGTGAAGCGCTTTTCGAGCATGGCCGTCTGGCAGCCGAAAGCGGCCTCAGCCTGGCAGTCCACGCCATCGGTGACCGCGCCAACCACGAGGTGCTGAACGGCTTTGCCCAGTTGCGCGCCAACGAGCGCGCGAAGGGATTGCCGGCGTTGCGTCACCGCGTCGAGCATGTACAGGTTCTCCATCCAAATGACGCTGGCAGGCTGGCCGAATTGGGGCTGGTTGCCTCGATGCAGCCCGTCCACGCGCCCTCGGACATGCGCATGGCTGACCGGTACTGGGGCGGGCGCGCCGCCCTGGCTTACGCCTGCCGGACGCAGTTGCAGCACGGCGCGCGGCTGGCTTTCGGCTCGGACGCGCCGGTCGAAGTTCCCAACCCGTTCCTGGGCCTGCACGCGGCGGTCACGCGCCAGCGGGTGGATGGCTCTCCTGGGCCGGAGGGCTGGTATGGGGAGCAGCGGCTGACGCTGCAAGAGGCGCTCGAAGGCTTCACCCTCGGCCCGGCGTATGCAGCCGGCGTGGAAGACCGCCTGGGTCAACTGGCGGCTGGTTATCTGGCCGATCTGATTGTTCTCGACGATGATCCATTCTTGTGTGATCTTGCCGACTTGCACTCCTTACAACCGGTCGCTACAATGATCGGTGGGGAGTGGGTCTGGCAAGAAGGACAGGCGTAATGGCTCAACCTCATCTCACCCCAGAAGTCTTGGTGCCGCGCTTGGGCGAATACCTGGTGCAGCAAGGGTACATCACTAAGGAGGGCCTGAATAAGGCCCTGGCGTACCAGCAGAGGAAACAGGCCAAGAACCAACACTCGCTTCTGGGCGAGACTTTGCTCGAGTTGAAATTGATTGACCGCTCGACCCTCAATCAGGCGATCACGGAGCAGATCATCCAATTGCGTAATGCCCTGGAGGACGCCAATCGTTCCCTGGAGCGCCGCGTCCAGGACCGCACTGCCGAGCTGCAATTGGCCCTGCGCAAACTTTCCGAACTCAACCAATTGAAGGCGAATTTCGTCGCCAATATTTCGCACGAGCTACGCACGCCGCTGACCCACGTAAAAGGTTATGTCGAGTTACTGGTCACGGAAACGCTCGGTTCTTTGGGTGATGAACAAAAAAAGGCGCTTCAGGTGGCTCAACATGCCACTGCAAGGCTAGAGAGCCTGATTGATAACCTGATCTTGTTTTCGCAGGCTGCGCGCGGCGAGTTGGCCCTGCACCTGACGCCTGTAAATCTCAACAAGGTTGCTACTGACATCCTCAATTATTCCAATCAAAGAGCGTTCGACCGTAACGTCACTTTAAGCGCAGACATAAAATCCAACCTGCCACTTGTCAAGGCAGACGAAGAGAAAATAAGCTGGGTCATCCTCCAGCTGATGGATAACGCCATCAAATTCACCCCTGCTGGAGGAAAGGTAGGACTCTTGATCAAACGCGAGGCCGATACCCTGGTCAAGGTTTCGGTCGCAGATACCGGCATCGGCATCCCCAAGAATCGGCTGCACGAATTGTTCGAGCCTTTCCACCAGTTAGACGGCTCCTCCACGCGGCGCTATGGAGGCACCGGTCTGGGTTTGGCGTTGGTGCGGCAAATCCTGGATGCGCATGGCTCAGTTATAGATGTTCAGTCTGAAGAAGGAAAAGGAACGATCTTTGGGTTTACGCTCTTAAAGGCAGGGAAATCTGTCTGATCCGAGGAGTGTGCAGGCGTGAATAAGGAAACGCTCGGCCACCTGGATGCCATCAACCAATCCGTCTTGACAGAAGATTGGAAAGCCGCGCTGGATCTGTTGATCCGGACCTTGCGGAAAGAGTTCGTATTCGACAACCTGGCCATCTATCTCACCGAAGCAGATCAGGGTATGCCAGAAGTGATCTACGCGCGCGCCGTTGGCCGGGGCAGGAAAGCCGAAGCCGATGCAGCCTGGGGTGAAAATATCGCCAACCAGGTCATCCTGGCCGGAAGGATCATGTGGGATGCGCCTGCCGGAAAGGTATCGGAGGACCGGGTTGCCATGCCTTACCCGCTGGGGTTACCGATCTTTATGTTGAAGGGCACTGGTGCGCTGGTTTTCATACGTTTTGGGGGGCCAGCCTACACTCTCGCGCAAATCAAACTGGCGGTGCTGGCAGCCTGCCAGATATCCCGTATTCTCGAATGGCGTTTGCTGCACGAGAATATATCTCAACTGGAACAGGCCCGCCATCGAGCGCAGTTGCATAATGATTTCATCGCCACGATTTCTCACGATCTTCGCACCCCTCTCGGTTTCATCAAGGGTTATGCAACCTCCTTGCTGCGTTCAGATACAACCTGGGACGCGGCAACCGAGCATGAATTCTTGACCATTATTGACGAAGAAGCCGACCACTTGATGGCGCTGGTTACTAAGTTCCTCGATTCGGCTCGCTTACAGAGCGGCATGATGAGTATGGATTTTCAGCCTGTGCGCCTGGATTCTCTTATCAGGGATGTGATAATGCGCATCCATGGGCGGGACAATTCGGTGCAGGTGGATCTTGATTTGGATAAATCGCCCCCGATTCAGGCCGATTCCCTCCGCCTGGTGCAGGTGTTCGAGAATTTGTTCGAGAATGCCTTTAAATACGCACCGAATTCGAGCATCAATATCACTTTGCGGAACTTGGGCGATCACCTGACCGTCACCTTCGCAGACCGGGGGCCGGGTATCCCGACCGAGCATTTACCTTTCCTTTTCGAACGTTTCTACCGCGTTCCCGCGCAGTCTGGCAAACCCGGTACCGGGCTGGGGCTTTTTATTTGCAGGCAGATCGTCCAGGCGCACAATGGAGAAATTACGGTCGAGACCGCGCCTGGCAAGGGAACGGCTTTTTGCATTGACCTGCCTGTCCATCACGGAGGATCGGCTTAGAAACAATACTGTTTTGATAGGGCCGCAGAGGTGGCTCCCAAGCCGCCGGGCATGGGAGCTCGACCCACTAACAAAAAAGTATTGGGATAAGAGGCCATCCAAGAATCATTTCCTCAGTCAAGGAGGAGTATGCCATGTCCACGAGTATCCTGGTTGTTGATGACGAACCCCGTTATCTCCGTTTGCTCGAAGCCAACCTGCGTACCGAGGGTTACCAGATCATCACCGCTCAAAATGGGAAAGAGGCTGTTGAGACGTTTTCCGCCAATCCAGTGGATTTGATCTTGCTCGACGTCTTGATGCCGCAAATGGACGGATTTACTGTTTGTCAGCGCATCCGCCAATATTCCAACGTGCCTATCATCATCTTGACTTCCAAAGGCGAGGAACAAGATCGCGTGCGCGGCCTGGATGTCGGCGCAGACGATTACCTGGTCAAGCCCTTCTCGGTCATGGAATTGCTGGCGCGCGTGCGGGCCGTCCTGAGGCGCGCCCATGTCTCCGAGACGGGGCAGGATCGCCATTTTACACACACCAATCTGCGGATTGATCTCGCCTGTGCCGAAGTCTGGCGCGATGAGCACCCGGTTTTTCTTTCAGCAACGGAGTATCGTCTACTGCTCCAGTTCGCGCACAATGTCGGCAAGGTGCTCACCGCCGAGGAACTTCTGGGAAGCGTCTGGGGCCCGGAGTACCGCTCGGACAAAGAGATCCTGTGGGTCACTATCGCCCGTTTGCGCCAGAAAGTGGAAGACGATCCGCACAACCCCAAGCACATCGTCACCCGGTCGGGCCTGGGGTATCTGATGCCACCGGCGGAAGGATAAATACTTGGATGGTGAATTTGGATCAAGTAAACCAAACCGTACTTGTCATCGATTCGGACGCGGTCACGAGAAAATATCTGGACACTGCACTGCGAACGAGCGGTTATAACGTGTTATTAGCAACTTCTGCTCTTGAGGGTTTAAACATGGCTTGGCTGAACCTGCCGAACGTCATCGTTGTTGACCCTGTATTGCCTGATCTTCCAGTCGTTGAGATGATCTCCCGCCTGCGCCAGGATCGTCGCACTGCCAAAGTGCCCTGCATTGCCTTGTGCAGCCGAGATTTGCAGGATCAAATACCATTACTTACCTCTGCGGGGTTCGATGAGTATCTTGTAAAATCCAAACAAGCGGTGCCCCAACTCCTCGAGTTGATCCCACGCTTACTGAAGGAGCAATCAAAGAAAGGGAAGTTGTTGGTCGTTTTTCTGAGCGCAAAAGGGGGGACTGGAACTTCCTCGCTGTGTGCCAATATCGCCATGTGCGTTGGGAAGGAAAGACCGGATGCCCGCTTGGCGTTGGTGGATCTGGTCTTACCCATCGGTTCTATTGC
>JALHUM010000260.1 GCA_022865905.1 Anaerolineales bacterium
ATCGGCGGGCATCAAGTGGGTCAGCGGCTACCCGGAGAACTACAAGCGTGGCCTGCCCTACATCACCGGCCTGCTCATCCTCAACGACGCCGAGACCGGCATCCCGCTGGTCGTGATGGACTGCACTTGGATCACCGCTTACCGCACCGGCGCGGCGACTGGCGTCTCGGCCAAATACCTGGCGAGTCCAAACAGCGAAGTAGCCGGCATCCTGGCCTGCGGCGTGCAGGGACGGACGAACCTGGAAGCGCTCGCCTGCCTGTTCCCGCTCAAGCGCGTCTATGCCTATGACATCCTGCCCGAAGCGCAGGAGAAATACATCGCCGAGATGAGAGCGAAGTTCAAGTTCGAGATCGTCGGCGTGAAGGAGCCAAAGCTGGCCGTCGTCGAATCGGACCTTGTCGTGACTTCCGGCCCGATCCTCAAGCACCCGACCCCTACGATAGCAAAGGATTGGCTCAAGCCCGGCGCGTTCGGCTCAGCCGTGGACTTCGACTCGTACTGGAGCGGCGCGGCGCTGGCGCAAATGGATCGCATCAGCACCGACGACCACGCCCAATTCCAGTATTACAAGTCGGTGGGTTACTTCCAGCAGACGCCCGACCCGTACGCCGACCTGGGCGAGATGGCGGCCGGACTCAAGCCTGGTCGCCAAAACGACAAGGAACGGACTCTTGCCATCAACCTCGGCCTGGCCATGGACGATATGGCCGTCGCGCCGGAAATCTACCGCAGGGCGCGTCAGAAGGATATCGGCACCTGGCTGCCATTATAGACACGCTATCCGGAGAAAATGAAATGAAAAAGATACTAAAACTGGTTGTTATTGTTGTGGTGATCGGCCTGGTCGTCCTGGCTCTTTCGCAGCTAATCGTAGCACCGCTCAAAACCAACCCACTGGTCGTGTCTGAGCCAAAGTGGGATAGCCCACAGACACGTGCGCTGGCTAAACGCGCCTGCTTCGATTGCCACAGCAACGAGACGGTCTGGCCGTGGTACTCCAACGTGCCGCCTATCTCCTGGCTGGTCGTATCGGATACCGTGCGCGGGCGCGCCAGATTGAACTTCTCGGAATGGGGGCAGGGCAGGGTGGGGGCTGGCGAGATAAGTGAAGTGATCCAGGAAGGCGAGATGCCTCCGGCGATCTATCTGCCGATGCACCCCAACGCACGCCTCAGCAACCTGGAAAAGCAACAGTTGATCAATGGCCTGTCTCTTTCGTTGGGCCAGTAAAAGCAATTTAGAAATCGGGACGTAACTGGTGCTATGACAACCCACCATAACCGATGGATGATGGTGCGTGTTTTTTCGACCATCCTCCTATTCGTCATCTTCTCTGCCTGCAACCCTCCCTCGGTTGCGACCCCCACCTTGAGCGCTGATGTCGTCGCGACCGTTGTCGCCGGGACCATGCAGGCATTGCCCCCCTCTGCCACGCCGACGGTGATACTGACATTGGCAGCTACACACACGCTGGTGTCTACAGCGACCCTCACAGCGGCACAGGTTTCAGGCAAAGTCTGTTATCCAGGCGGGATAGCCACAGATCTGAAAGCCTATTTTCAAAACACCGTTACCAATCTTGCGGTCGAATTGTCCATCGCGGCCGGGTCGGCTCAATACTCCGTGGATGTTCCTCCCGGCAGCTACATCGCCTACGCCTGGGTAACAGATTTCTCCAACAGCGGCTCGTATTCGGCCTGCGGGCAGACGCCCGGATGCGGAGATGCCACGCCCAAGTCGTTTACCGTCGCGCCTGGGCAAAAGGTCACCGGCATTGATCTGTGCGACTGGTCGCATGGCCAGTTCGACGTGCCATACCCGCCCGGTTTCCAGCCGATGGCCAGGCTCGGCGTCGTTGCGGGCAGCATCAGCGGGTATCCGTATGGGAGTTTACCCCAACTGGCAGTCGTCGCCTTCAGCCAGGATCCGCCTTACTACTGGTACTGGGCCGGGACGGCCGCCGGGCAGGTCTATTACACGGTGCCCGATCTGCCACCGGGCGATTATCAAATCGTTGCCTACGATGACGCCGATCACGCTGGCGGTTCACCGGCGATCGTGACGGTCATCGCCGGTCAGACGACCACCGCTGACATTAGCGATTGGGCCAGTGGCTGGCCTGCGAATCCGCTCAAGTAAAAATGGATTTCAAACTCGTTGCCCCCTTCCAACCGACCGGCGACCAGCCGGAGGCCATCCGTCAGCTTGTGGACGGCATCCGACGCGGCCTCAGGCACCAGGTCCTGCTCGGCGCGACCGGCACGGGCAAAACGTACACGATCGCCTCGGTCATCCAGCAATTGCAGAAGCCGGCCCTCATCATGTCCCACAACAAGACCCTCGCCGCCCAACTGTACGCCGAGTTCCGTGATTTCTTCCCGAATAACGCCGTCTCGTACTTCGTCTCGTATTACGACTACTACCAGCCCGAAGCCTACATCCCGCGCCACGACCTGTACATCGAGAAAGAGACGGAGATCAACGAGGAGATCGAACGCCTGCGGCTGGCGGCGACCACTGCCCTGATGTCGCGGCGGGACGTCATCATCGTGGCCTCGGTCTCGTGTATCTACGGCCTGGGGAACCCAGAGGAGTATGGCAAGGGCGTGGTGAACCTGCGCGTGGGGGAGATTGCCCGGCGGAACGCGTTGATCCGGCAACTGGTGGACGGGCAGTACCAGCGCAATGATGTCGAGCTGCGTCCCGGGACCTTCCGCGTGCGTGGCGATACCCTGGAAATCATCCCCGCCTACGAGGACAAGCGCGGCATCCGCATCACCTTCTTCGGCGACGAGGTGGAGCGCCTGATGGAATTCAGCCCGCTGACCGGCGAAATCCTCTCCGAACCCGACCACGTCGATATCTACCCGGC
>JALHUM010000261.1 GCA_022865905.1 Anaerolineales bacterium
CAGATCCTCTCTCCAGCTAGCGGCAATACACGAGCAAGGCTTTTCAGCACAGTAAAGGAGGCTGACATGGATCTGGTCATCAAAAATGGTACGATTGTCACCGCCACCGAAAGTTATCGAGCCGACATCGGGGTGGAGGGCGAGACTATCACACTGATCGGGCGGGACCTATCGGGTGATGAAGTCATTGATGCCACTGGGATGTTGGTCATGCCCGGCGGCGTTGATCCCCACACCCACATGGAACTGCCCTTCATGGGCACGGTCTCCGCTGACGATTTCCGCAGCGGGACCATCGCCGCGGCTTGCGGCGGCACCACCACCATCATTGACTTCGCCATCCAGGGGAAGGGGCAGACGCTGCGCGAGGCGCTGGATATCTGGCTCAAGAAGGCCGCAGGCAAGGCCTGCATTGACTACGGTATGCACATCGCCATCGGGGCCATGGACGACGAGCGCATGGCCGAGATGGGTGACATGGTCAAGCTGGGAGTGCCCTCCTTCAAGGTCTTCATGGCTTACAAGGGCAGCCTGATGGTAGATGACGAGGCCCTGTTCCGCGCACTGCTGCGCGCCAAGGAGATCGGGGCGCTGATCGCGGTCCACGCGGAAAACGGCGACGTGCTGCATTACCTGATCAACAAGCACGTGGCCGAGGGAAAGAAGGAACCCATCTGGCACGCGTTGAGCCATCCACCCGAGGCGGAAGCGGAAGCGACGCACCGGGCGGTGGTTATGGCCGGCATGACCGGCGCCTCGCTCTACGTTGTCCACATGACCGCCGCGGAGGCTCTGGAGGCGCTCAAGGCCGGACGGGCCAAGGGCTTCAAGGTCTACGGCGAGACCTGCCCCCAGTACCTGATGTTCACGATGGATAAATACGAGGAACCGGACTTCGAGGGCGCCAAGTACGTCATGTCGCCGCCGCTGCGGGCGAAGGGCAACCCGGAAGCGCTGTGGAGGGGGCTGGCTGGCGGCGATCTCCAGGCGGTGGGCACAGATCACTGCCCCTTCAACTTCATCGGCCAGAAGGATATGGGCAAGGACGACTTTTCCAAGATCCCCAATGGGATGCCCAGCGTCGAGACACGCTTGCCCCTGCTGTATCACTTCGGGGTCAACGAGGGGCGGTTCTCCGTCAATCGCTTTGTGGAACTTGTCGCCACCGGACCGGCGCGACTATTCGGCTTGCTGCCGCGCAAGGGGACGATCAGCATCGGCGCCGACGCCGACCTGGTCATCTGGGACCCGGACAAGAAGCACCGCTTGACCAAAGAGAACCTGCACATGAACGTGGACTACAGCCCCTATGCCGACGTCACGGTCAAGGGCTACCCAGCCCTGGTTCTGCAGCGAGGCCGGGTGATCGTACGCAATAATCAATTTGTCGGCGAGGCGGGGGCCGGCCAGTTCCTGAAGCGTAACCCGATCCATCTTTAGATTTGGGTGCGTTTCATTTGAGTTGGCACACACTCGTAGGGCGGCTTTCCATAGCCGCCAAAACGGATGGCGGGTATCGAACCCGCTCTACGATAACTCATATCGAGTAAATCTCTGTTTATCTCCGGTGAATCCGAATAAGCGGACACTCTTATAAGGAGGCAAACCAATGGCTCGAATCGTTCGCGGCGCGCTGCTCCAGGCCACCTACACGGGTGACCAGGAAACGATGATCCAAAAACACGAAGAGTACGCCCGCCAGGCCACCAGGCAAGGCGCACAGATCATGTGCTTTCAAGAACTCTTCTACGGCCCCTACTTCTGCCAGGAGCAGAATGCGAAATGGTACGATCTGGCCGAACCTATTCCGGATGGCCCCATCGCCAGGCGGATGCTGAAGCTGGCCAAAGAAACCCGGATGGTGCTGATCGTTCCCATGTACGAGCAAGATGGCGTGGGGATTTATTACAACACCGCCGCCGTCATTGATGCGGATGGTTCCTATTTGGGCAAGTATCGCAAGACCCACCTTCCGCACCTGAGCGGCTTCTGGGAGAAATACTACTTCCGCCCCGGCAACCTGGGTTACCCGGTCTTCGACACGGCGGTCGGCAAGGTGGGCGTGTACATCTGCTACGACCGTCACTTCCCGGAAGGGGCGCGCATGCTCGGCCTGCACGGGGCCGAGATCGTCTTCATCCCTTCGGCCACTTCGCGCGGCTTGTCGCAGCACCTGTGGCGCATAGAGCAGACCAGCCATGCCATCGCCAACGGCTACTTCGTCGGCACGATCAACCGGGTGGGCATCGAAAAAGAACTCGGAGCCAACGATTACTACGGCCAAAGTTACTTCTGCACACCGCGCGGCGAATACGTCGGCGAGATGGGCGACCCCTTCAAAGAGGAACTCATTGTGCGAGACCTGGATCTCGACTTGATCCGCGAAGTGCGCAACACCTGGCAGTTCTATCGTGACCGTCGGCCGGAAGCCTACGGCGACATCGTGGCGCCATAAAAGGAGAATCCCATGCCAACCGAATCCGCTCGACAAGCCCTCGCCATCCTGCGCGATGGCAGCCAGTTCCAGTGGTACATTGTCACGCTGCTGGCCTTCGTCTTCTACGTCTACACCGTGGAAGCCGAGAAGCGCAACTGGAACCTGTTCCTGGCCGGACTGGCCTTCTGGGGAATGGACTGGTTCAACGAAATCTGGAACGGCTTGGTGATGCACTTCACAAACTACGCACCGGTCTGGGGCGCGCCCGGCAAGACCGCCTTCCTCATCCTGGTCGGGTTGAACATCGAGATCATGTTCATGTTCGCCGTCAGCGGCATCATCTGGACCAAGATGCTGCTGCCCGATAAGAAGGCTAAAATCCTGGGCATTCCCAACCGCTGGTTCATCGCCATCGGCGGCTCGGCCTTTTGCGTCTTCATCGAGTACCTGCTCAACGCCGCCAACGCCTTGACCTGGGACTACTCCTGGTGGAACCGCGGCGCGCCCTGGCTGATCTTCCTGTTCGGCTACCTGACCTTCTTCGTGGTCGCCTTCTGGGTTTTCGACATGGAGAAGATGAAGAACAAGCTCATCACCGTTGGGAGCATCTGGGGCGTAGACATCCTGGCCCTGATCCTGTTCATCCCCATCCTGCACTGGATTTAGCCTGAAATAAGTCTCCCGGAGTTTTGGAAACTCCGGGAGACTGCGTCTTCATGTCTCATGCACCAGGTCGCTCAACTCCCGCCTGGGCGTGATGCGCGGCTTCTTGCCCGCGTAGCCAATCGGCAATATTGCCACCGGGGTCAAATCTTGGGGGATGCCGATCGCCTGGCGCACCGCCTCCTCATCGAAAGCCCCCACCCAAACCGTGGAAAGTCCCAGCGCAGTGGCCGCCAGCATGGCAAAGGTGCAAGCGATGGTCGCGTCCTGCACCGAATAGAGCCACACGCCGCGCTCTTTGTACCCCACGGCCGAGCGTGCCGGGTTGGCGCAGAAGACCAGCACGACCGGCGCTTCGGCGATGAAGTCCTGGGCCAGCGCCGCCTGCACCAGCGCGGACCTGTGTTCCGGTTTGGTGATCCGATAGATTTCATAACCCTGCAAATCCCCGGCTGAAGGGGCGCGGTTGGCGGTTTCCAGTATCTTCTGCACCTTTTCCGCTTCGACCGGCCGCTCGGCAAAGGCGCGCGTGGAATGACGTTCGTTGACGACTTCGAAGAAATCCATTTTCATCCTTCAGGTGTTCTTGATATCAACCCATCGCGTAGACGGGTCGCCAGACCAGCCATCTCGACCTTTTCCGCGTCGGTCAAACACGACCAGGGTGCAAAGAAATAACGATCTGTATCCTGCTCTATTTTCTCACGAAATGACTTTCCCGACTCGGTCAGGCGCGGACCCGCATCCGGCCCCTCCAGGAAGCCGCGTTTTCGCAGCTCGGCCAGCGCGCCGGCATAGACCTGGGTCAGGTGGCCGCGCCCTTTGAGCTTTTCGCAAACCGACTCCAGCGAGTCCGCTTCGCCGCGCCAGAGCAGGGTCAAGGTCTCCAGCGCAGGGGCGTCCAATCCACCCGGCTTCCAGGCGGTGAGGTGGGCATCGTCGCGGTAAGCGTGCAGGCAGGAGACGGCCTGCTCGAAATAGGGCAGCGGCGGCTCGGCCTCCGGCATGATCCGGTAACTCAAGCGGATGGACCAGTTCTCCGGCATCGGCGGGGCTTCCAGCGCGGCGCGCGCCAGGCGGCCTGTGAGCGCGGCCAGGCGGCTGGAATCGGCGGGCGGGAGCGGGTCA
>JALHUM010000262.1 GCA_022865905.1 Anaerolineales bacterium
CTTTTAAATCCTTGATGAGCTTGAGCAGGTCGGTTTCAGCGTAAATTGGGATTCATTTAGGATATAGCTTACCGGCTAACTGAACCGGATAGGTGCGGCCTTCGATATCAGGGATTTGCGTAGCAGTAAAAGCCACAACCTCATAATCTTTGTTATCACGGAAAAAAACGTTGAAGTTGTGGAAATCGCGCCCGGCGGCGCCCATGATGAGGGTACGGATTGGCATTTGCAATACTCCTTAGTTTTATTTGTCATTGCGAGGAGGGTCGATTAGGCGGGGATCTTCCGCCATATCGAGACCCGACGAAGCAATCTCAACTAGCCTTCAACCATGAGATTGCCACGCTCCCTCGGTCTCGATATCCCGCTCGCTTCGCTCGCGGCTACTCGACCTCCGGTCGCTCGCAATGACAGGATGGTTACATTACTTCCGGCGCTTCGATGGACAGTAATCGCAGCGCGTTGGAAAGTACGTACCTGGTCGCGGCGACCAATCTCAGGCGAGCATCCCGCACCTGCGGCTCGGCCTGCACGACCGGACAGGCGTCGTAGAAACCGGCGAAGGCCTTGGCGATATCGTAGGCAATGGTAGCAATGACGAGCGGCTTGTACTCCGCCGCAGCGCGCTGCACCTCGGACGGGAAACGGGACAACCAGTCAATCAGTTCGATCTCGGCGGGTGACAGTTCATAGTTGAAAGTTGAAGGTTCAAGGTTGAAAGCAGCTCTTCCTTCAACCGAACTTTCAACTTGCAAACCTTCAACCTGCAACCCACTTGCCTTGCGCAAGATAGAGTTGCAGCGCACATGGGCATACTGGATGTACGGCGCGGCCTGTCCATTGAAGTCCAACGCCGACTGCCAGTCGAAAGTGACCAGCTTGGTGTTCTCGCGCGCCAGGATCGGATATTTGAGCGCGCCCAGCCCGACGGCCCGCGCCACGTCTTTCAACTGATCCTCGGCCAGCGAGGGATTTTTCTTGCGCGCCTCCTCCCTGGCGCGTGAGGTTGCCTCGCGCAGCAAATCTTCGAGCAAAACGACCGTCCCTTCACGCGAGGACATGACCACGTTGCCTGGCAGTATCACCAGTTCATATGGGATGTGATGGCACTTCTGCGCGCGTTCGTCCCCGGCGATTTCCAGGATTTTGAATACCTGCGTGAAATGCAGCGACTGGCGCACATCCACCACGTAAATGGACTTTGCCAGGTCGGGATAATCGCTGAACTTGTGCTTGACCAGCGCCAGGTCTTCGGTGGCATACAAGGCCGTCTCGTCCGAGCGCAAGATCACCGCCGTGCGATACTTTTCCTTCGTCAGGCCGAGAACCTCGTCAATCTTGACGATCACCGCCCCACCCTGCGGACGCTCGTCAATGGCAATGCCGCGCTGCACCAGCTTTTCGACCTCTTCCTTGCCGGGCTTTTCCTCCTGGCTGTTGAAGTAGTATACGTCGAAATGGATGCCCAGGGCAGCGTACATCTGCCGGAAGCCTTCCAGCGACCACTCACGCGTCTTCTCCCACAAAGCCACGATTTCCGGCTCGCGCCGGTCCCAGCGGGCGTAGACGGCGCGCACCTCGGCTTCCAGGTTCGGCTCGGCTTCGAGGCGGTGCACCGCCTCGGCATAGATATCGCCCATCCAACGGGTGATGTCGGATGCCGGTTCCTCCCCGTTGTGGAACTTCAGATAGCCCCACAGCCAACGGATGACGTGCAGGCCCATGTCGCCGGGATAATTGGCGCGCACCACGTCCAGGCCGGAGAACTCCAGGATGCGGCACAGCGACTCGCCTAGGATGGTGCCGCGCAGGTGGCCGACATGGAAGGCCTTGTGCGTGTTCGGGTGGGAAAATTCGACCATTACGCGCTGCCCGGTTCGAGGTCCGGCTCCGAAGCGGGATTTTTGTTCAAGGACAGCATCCACGACGCGTTGCGCGTATTCCGAAGTCGAAAAATATAGATTGAGATAACCCTTGATCGCCTCGACGCGGCGGATGCCCGACACATCACTTACCGGATCCTTCGACAGGCTCACCTGTTCCTGCCCTGTCCCGTCCGGGCCAGGACGGGGCGGCACCCTGGCCTGGCCGCCAGGGCAGGCTGGCGCAGGCAGGACGGCACCCTTGGCCTGCTCGGCGATTTCCTGGGCGCGCTGCGGTACGTTGACCATTTTCCCCGCCCGCGCCTCGTCCGCCGCCGTCTGGAAAAACGAGGTGGAAATGCCCCACTCCCCGCTGAAGGGGATGGGGGCCCACTTCAGCCCTGCAAGAGGGATGTCGTTCTCCACGCAGAACGCCCGGATCTTCGCTTCGATGGCCTGCTGTTCTTTTTCGAACATCGTTCACCTGTGCCGGAAAAGGCGAGGGGATTATATCATGGGGGAAAAACCCATATCGTTTATTTGGGAGTGGATACATTTGTGAGCCAGTCCATTAACCATGTATCATTCTGAGCCGCGAAGCGGCGAAGAATCTCCAATATCGGTTGAAAATCAGAGATTCTTCGCTCCCTTCAGTCGCTCCCTGGCCTAGCTCGCCAGGGCAGGCAGAATGACACGTACGAAAGGGGGCCTACCATATTAGCCATCCCATTGGGGTTATCCTGTAGAACGAGATAAATCTCGTTCTACGTCCTATGCGCGCAAAAGCGGAAGCGTACTTACTCCCGCTTGTGGTGCAACGTATCCGCGAAAGGTTATTCCTTTGCTGTCTTCTTGGTCGTTCTGGTGGTTTTGGTTGTTTTGGCCGTTTTGGTCGTTTTGGTCGTTCTAGTCGTTCTGCGCGCTGGCTTCTTCACCACTTCAGCCTCTACCGGCGTTTCCTCCACAGGAGCTGCTGCCTGCGTCATCGTCGGTGCTAAAGCTACCAGTCGCTTCATCAGGCGGGACTTTCGCCGCGCAGCGTTGTTCTTATGAAGAATGCCTTTCTGGGCAGCCTTATCCAACAGGCTGATGGCTTCCAGTACTGCGGCCTTGGAAGGCTCGAGGCTGTTGGTTCCGAAAGCGGCGCGGGATTTCTTAACAGCGGTGCGCGCTGCGCCGCGGTAGACGCGGTTCTTTATGCGCCGTTTCTCGTTCTGACGGTTGCGCTTGATCTGAGACTTGATGTTTGCCAAATTACTTCCTCCGAAATTCAATCCAGTATCACGGGGCGTTATTTTACATGAGGCCAGGGAATCTGTCCAGTATGGCGAACTGACAGTTTTCGTCTCGCCCGCCCGTAGAACGAGGCGGTAACGGCATTGCTTAGAGTCTATCCGAATAACCAGCTCCCGGCGGCGTCCCCGCCGCTGAGGACGGCGGCTGGAGCATTCTTCGGATAGGTTCTTACGCTACCCGCTCGAACTTCTCGCCGGCCGCACCGCAGACCGGGCATTTATCAGCCATTGGCCCTTCGTGGGTGTAACCGCAGATCGGGCAAACGTAGTACTCCACTGTCGGCGCATCCTTGCCCTTTGCCTGGATTTCTGCCGCCTTGCGGTAGAGCGCTTCGTGGATCTTTTCGACTTCCAGCGCCCAGCGGAACGACCGCGCGGCCCGCTTATCCCCTTCAGCCTCAGCTTCGGCCAGCATGGGTGGGTACATGGACACAACCTCGTAATTTTCACCCGCGATGGCTGCCTGCAAGTTTTCCGCAGTGGATTTCACGCCATCCATGGCTTTAAAGTGATTATGGGCGTGAATTGTTTCCGCGGCAGCCACGGCGCGGAACAGTCTGGCGACATGGGGAAAGCCCTCTTCCTCGGCTTTTTTGGCAAAGGCCAGGTATTTGCGATTGGCCTGCGATTCACCCGCGAAGGCGGCTTTCAAGTCATCCATTGTTTTTGACATGGCTCTTTCCTTTCGATATGTTCATTTTTTCGTACAGATTTCCTGCCTGATTATACCCAAATTATCCGCTCAGGCCTTCTTAAAGTCGAGAAGTATCCTGCCAGTGTGCCCCATCCCCACTTCGGCTTCGCTCAGTGCAGGCCTGCCCCCGTCCCCGGGGAAGGGGGAAAAGAAGCGAAAAAATGGATGCGGTAGGCGCGAAGCGCCCCCGCATCCATTTTTTCGCACATTTCTCTCAGCCTGGATTGCCTGTTGACTAGCTAGCGGAGAAAAGGTATGATGAAAATAACCTCAGGCTGGCCGGACGGTCGCGGTTTCGCGCGTGAGCGAGGGATCGAGGAAAGTCCGCACTCCAAAGAGCACGGCGCCGGGTAACACCCGGGGCGGGGAAATCCCCTTGTGGGGAAACCTGCCGGAGCAGGGCCACAGAAACAGACCGCGACCCCCACCCTCCCCTCCCCCTAAAGGGGGTGGGTCAGGGAGCGGGTCCGCAAGGGTGAAAAGGCGGTGTAAGAGACCACCGGCGTCCGCAGCAATGCGGGCGGCCAGGCAACCCCCGCCAGGAGCAAGGCCAAGCAGGGACGAGACGCGGCTCGCGTCGTCCGTCCCCTTCGGGGATGATAAGTCCCGGGTAGGCCGCTAGAGCGGCGCGGCGACGCGCCGTCCAGAGAGATGACCGTCCAGGCACGAGGTTCGGGATGACACTCTTCGGAGCGTAAACCGAAATCCGACTGCTGGACAGAATGCGGCTTATAGGCCGGCCTGAGGCTTTCTTGCCAAGTCGCGCTTGGCCAGAATCCCCATAGGGGGATGATATGCGGCTTATAGGCCGGCCTGAGGTTAATTAAATTATGGGAGCAGGATCTGCAGCCGTTCGGGGAAGATACGATACTCCAGATCCTGAATGCCGGTCGAGAAAATCTCGCCATCCGTGTGCGCCGGAGTTGGGGTTTTAATATGGATTTTCAGCCAGGTCATGTGGTACGCATACACCTCTGGTTCGTGGATATAACTGTTCGGCTCTGGCTTCATCGTCTTTGGCAACATCGCCAGCAATTGCAGCCGGGATTTTCGGTAGGCGTGCACGAAGGATAGCTTCTTATCAAAGGGGTCGGCATGTGGGATCATATAGAAGCCGCCCGTGCGGGGTGCATTACCCACCGTAACGAGCGAAACAGGCCCCTCATATTGCCCATCATCCCATTCCATTTTCACACACCAGGATGGGCCATCCATAATCCCCAGCAGCGCTGCCACCAAGTAACGGAAAACGCCTTTGATCCATCCGATACGCTGTTCTTTGAGTGTGACATAAGGTTCCAGGCCCATGGCGGAATTGTTGGCAAAATAAAAGCCATTGACCTGACCCACGTCCATGCAGCGTGTCTTACCGCCCGCGATCACCTGCGCGGCCGCCTGCAAATCCTTCGGAAGCCCCAGGTTGTTCACCAGGTCGTCGACCGAACCCAGCGGCAGGATGCCGAACGGGCCCAACAAGGATTTCTCCGATTTTGCCGCTTTCGCCAGCCCGTTGACCGTCTCGCCGATCGTGCCATCCCCACCGGCTGCGATAATGGGCGAGAAGCCCCGGCTCGCCGCTTCCGCGGCCAGGTCAATCACGTGCCTGGGTCGCTCGGAGACGACCATTTCGAAATCCACGCCGGCAGCCTTGAGCGCAGCTTCGGCTTCCGGCCAGCGTTTTTGCGCATTCCAGCGGTTGGCATAGGGATTCAGGATGACCTTGGCAGTCATGTGACCTCCAGTATGAAAGATTATTCTTACAATATTCTAAACCATTTTCGACATGCGCGGGGGTAGATCGTCGCGCAACCTCATCGAAAGGTTATTCCTCGTTTTCGACCTTCCAGGCCGTGGCTTTGTCCAGAACCGCCTTCTCTTCAGCGGAAAGGCTGATCGCCAACGCGCCGAGGTTTTCCTTCAATTGATCGAGCGAATTCGCGCCGATGATCAGGCTGGTGATGAGCGGGTCGGCCAAGAGCCAGGCGAGGGCGATCTGTGAAAGCGTAGCACCCTTTTCCTTCGCCATGCCATCCATGCGCTCGAGCAAGTCCCAATTGCGGTCATTGAAATAGCGCTTTACGCCGCCCAGGCGGGCGCTGTGCGTCTGACGGTTGCGACGGTATTTGCCGGTCAGGAAGCCGCCCGCTAACGGACTGTAAGGGATGACGCCCAGCTCATAGGTCCGACAGACCGCCGCCAGTTCCGCCTCGAACTCGGCGCGATGCACCAGGTTGTAGTGCGGCTGGAGGCAATCGAAACGCGCCAGGTTGTACTTGTCCGAATCCCACAGCGCCTGCATCAACTGCCAGGTGGCGTAATTCGAAGCGCCGATAAAGCAGACTTTCCCCTGCTTCACCAAATCGTCGAAGGCGCGCAGCGTTTCTTCTATCGGCACAGCCTCGTCCGGCCAGTGCGCCTGATACAGATCAATGGTCTCGATTTGCAGACGTCGCAGAGAAGCTTCGACGGCCTTCAGGATGTGCGCCCGCGACAGGCCCTCATGATCCGGGCCTTCACCCATGTTCCCACGCAGCTTGGTCGCAATGACCAGTTTCTCGCGCGGAACCCCGCTCCCCTTGAGCCACCGACCAACGATCTGTTCAGCGACGCCACCGGGATTGCCGTCTGCCCAGCGTGAGTAGATATCGGCAGTATCAATGAAGTTGACCCCGGCCTCGCAGGCCGCGGATAGGATGCGCTGCGAGACCGGCTCATCCGCCGTCCAGCCGAACTGCATTGTGCCCAGGCACAGTGGCGAGACTTTCAGCCCGGTGCGACCGAGCGTGCGATATTTCATCATTCCACCGCCACGTAAATCCGTTTATTGATTGCCCCTTTGCTCTTATAATCCACAACCCGGATGCGCCCAACCTCGGACGTGTTCTTGACATGCGTGCCGCCATCCGCCTGCAAATCCAGGCCGACGATCTCGACCGTGCGCACTTGTGCGATGCCCTCCGGCAAGAGATTGATCTTGGTGCGGATCAGATCCGGGATTTTGAATGCTTCCGCGCGCGGCAGGATCTGCACCCGTGTCTCGCGGGCATTCTGGACCTCGCGATTGACCGCCATTTCGATGGCATGGACCAGCTCCGCGCGCATGGTCTCGAACTCGAAGTCCATGCGGCCCTTGAGCGGCTGCATGTCCCCACCCGTGACCGAGGCACTGCAATCGCGGAAGATCACTCCGCACAGGACGTGCATGGCGGTATGGGTGCGCATCAATTGATAGCGGTGCTCCCAATCAAGCTGGCCGTGAACGTTCGCGCCAACTGCCGGTAGTAGGGCATCCCCCCCAAGAAAATGAAGGGCGCTATCACCCTGCTTCCTGACGCGCTCGACAGGGTAGGTCACACCGCCGACGGTCAAGCTGCCGGTGTCGCAGGGCTGGCCTCCGCCGCCAGGATAGAAAGCCGTGCGGTCGAGGACGAGGGCACGCGTCTCGGCTTCGACGGCAATGCCTTTGGCATCGAATTCTTGCAAGTAACTGTCAGTCTGATAGAGCAGGTCGGACATGGGTGCCTCCGAAGATAAAGATTGGCTAAGGGAAGTTTACAACAAAATGGGAGGTTGCACAACGAGGAAAAAGCGATACCCACCAATGAATTCTCGGAAGCGATTCTCCTCACCCAGCCTATTGTAAAATGATTGGAGTTTGACTATACTGGATTGTGTTACTGCGCCAATCAATCGAAAATGAGCATCTTACACGGAGGATGGCAATGGGGCTGATGACAAGAAACGAATATATCGAAAGCCTGGGCAGGATGAAAAAGAGAGTCTTCATCATGGGCCAGGAAGTCGAGAACCTGATTGACCACCCGCTGGTGCGGCCATCGCTCAACGCCTGCGCGATGACGTACGAACTGGCCCAGCAGCCCGAACACGCCGACTTGATGCTAACCACTTCCAACCTGACGGGCCAGACGGTCAACCGGTTCACGCACCTGCACCAGAATACGGCCGACCTGGTGATCAAAGTGAAGATGCTGCGCCTGCTTGGGCAAATGACGGGTTGCTGTTTCCAGCGCTGCGTGGGCATGGACGCGCTCAACGCGCTGGATTCGGTGACTTATGAAATGGATCGGGCGATGGGTACAGGCTATCACGCCAGGTTTCGGCAGTACCTGAAGCACGTGCAGGAGCGCGACCTGGTGATGAACGGCGCGATGACCGACCCAAAAGGCGACCGACGGCTAAAACCTTCGCAGCAGGCTGACCCGGATCTGTTCGTCCGCATTGTAGAGAGAAAGCCGGATGGAATAGTGGTGCGCGGTGCCAAGCTCCATCAAACCGGAGCGCTGAACTCGCACGAAATCATCGTCATGCCGACACAGACACTCTCAGAGGAGGATAAAGATTATGCTGTCTCCTTTGCGATTCCGGCAGATGCCCAGGGCGTCCTCATGATCTACGGGCGTCAACCCTCGGACACACGCAAGCTGGAAGGCGGTCAGCGTGATTTGGGCAACCGTGAGTTCGGCGGTCACGAGGCAGCTATCATCCTGGAGGATGTGTTCGTCCCTTGGGAACGGGTGTTCATGGCCGGTGAATACGCCTTCAGCGGGCTGCTCGTTGAGCGGTTCGCCGGCTATCACCGCCAGAGCTATGGCGGCTGCAAGACAGGCGTCGGTGATGTGGTGATCGGGGCAACGCAGTCGCTGGCTCAGTACCAGGGCACAGACAAGACCTCCCACATCAAGGATAAGATCGTAGAGATGATCCACCTCAACGAGACAATGTACGCGTGCGGTATCGCCTGCTCGGCGGAAGGCAAGCCGACAGCCTCAGGCACCTACCTCATTGACCCGCTGCTGGCAAACGTGTGCAAGCTCAACGTAACACGCTTCCCATACGAGATCACGCGCCTCGCGCAGGATATCGCCGGTGGCTTGCTGGTTACGCTGCCATCGGAAAAGGATTTCGCCAATCCCAAGACAGGCCCTTACCTGGAGAAGTACCTACACAGCGTGGAACAGTACACGACAGAGGATCGCTGCCGGATGTTACGACTGGTGGAGAATCTCACGCTGGGGCCGGGCGCGGCGGCCTATCTCGTGGAGTCGTTGCATGGGGCCGGATCGCCGCAGGCGCAGAGGATCATGCTGAGGCGGCTGGCCAATCTTGAGGAGAAGATGCGGTTGGCAAGAAGATTAGCCGGAATTGGAAATCACCGAGAAAAGCAATAAAAATTTTCCGTGATAGAACTCACACACCGTCCACCGAATTTATACTATACTCAACTTGTCAAAAAAAGGAGCACCAATGCTCGATATTGTCGAACATGAAAGGATAATCCGCCTGCATATTACCCGCTTACCCGAAGGGGCATATCTGGCAACGTCCAATGATATTCAAGGTTTGGTCGCCCAGGGACGTACAGTGGCCGAAACGGTGGAAATCGCCCGCGATATCGCCCGTAAACTGCTCGAAGCCCAGTCTCTCCTTCACTTACCGGAGGTAAAAGAGAGTTTTGAACTGCCTATCGTCATTGGCGGGTAAATCAGGATGGGTCGCTTATCAGGCTTCAAATAAAGGGAAATCATCAAGAAACTCAAAGCCTTTGGCTTTGAGTTTTTTCGTTATGCGGCGGGAAGCCATGAGATCTGGCACAATCCTGCCAGTGGAAGATTTAACACCATTCCCAACCATCCTGGAGACATGCCCGAAGGAACACTGCGGGCAATTCTTAAACAGGCAGGGATTGAGCCGGGGGAATTCCTCGAAAAATAAATTGCCCTCTAAGGCTCTGCGATGGGAAGATTTAATCGTATCATCTCAATTAACTGGGGAACGAGGGATGTGCGGGCGGCTTCGCACCCTTCGAGTATGCTTCGCGACCGCCCACTCATCCCCCATCCTCCCCTACTTATTAAGAAGAGACATTTAATCATTGCTGACCAGTCAACTCCGCGCTATAATGGTAGCTGAAGTGAAGCTACCATTATAGCGTCACATAGTAAGGAGCATACCTATGGCCGAACAAACCACTCGTAAGAATAAACCGTTCGAAGGTAAAATCCCCGAAGAGGTGCGCGAACATGCTAAGGCCGCCCGTCAAGAAATGTACGCCTGCATAGAGGCGCTGTTCCCGCCTGAATTCATGGAACACCGCCACAAGGCGCGCAAAGAGATGCTGCTCGCCTGGCGCAGCATGATTGACACTGCCATCAACAGGATGGAAGAGCACGAGAAGAAAGCCAGGGCTGTATAAAGGCAATCTCCGCCCCGTGACCACCAGGTAAAGGAACCCGTTTTCTCAGAGAAAACGGGTTCCTTTCTTATTTAGCTGTGCCCGCGTGCGAAGAATATCGTCCAGACGAGAGCAAGTCCAGAAGTGGCCAGCAGAATACCGGCCAACAACCCGTTCCCGGCGTTATAGAGCAGCACACCCCCCAGCATCAGCGAGACGAATAGAAGGCTGCCGATCAAGCGGTAGATCGCCTTCTCCAAATAAGTAAGCTGCCGATTGATCCGAGGCGCTTGCACAAGCAAGTCGCCGCGCTCCATTTGGGCCAACACGCGCCCGGCCTGTGAGGGAATGGCGATCAGCGTTTTCAGCACTTCGCCCGCCTCGTCCAACCAGACCCGCCAGTTGGAACCCGCCTCTTCGGTCACCAGTTTCTGCGCATACGGTGCAAGCTGGCTCCACAGGTTGAAATCCGCGTCCAGGCCGGTGCACATGCCGGAAAGAATGGCAATCGTGCGCCCCAACATGAGCAGGTTCTGTGGAAGCTGGAACGGCATACTGTACATCAGCTCGCGGAACTGGTAAGCAAAGCGGTGCATATCCTTGTGGCTGATCTGGCGCAGCTCACTCATGGACTTGCCCCAGAACAACTCGAACATCTTGGCTTCAGCTTGCTCGATCAGCTTCAAGTCCGCGCTGGGCAACAAGATATCCAGCGTCTGGTAGGCGCGCACCAGGCGGGCCGCATCACGCGTACCCACACCGATGACCAGCTCGCGCAGACTGTCACGTAGATTGGCCGGGACGTGTACAACCATGCCGAAATCCACGAACGTCAGCTTCCAATCGGTTTTACCTTCTTCGGTGCAAGCGCGCAGCGGTGTCACGAACAGGTTGCCCGGATGCGGATCGGCGTGGACGAAGCCGTCCTCGAAGATCTGCTTCAGGTAGGTATCCAGCAACTGGCGCGCCACCTCACCACGGTCAATGCCGGCCGCGCTGATCGCCTCGTAGTCGGTGATCTTGATGGCAAAGACATCCTCGAGGGTCAGGACACGCCGCGTGGTGTGATCCCAGACAACGCGCGGCACGTGCACGCGCGGCTTGCCCTCGAAGTTGGCGTGAAAAGTCTCCGCGTTGCGCCCCTCCGCCAGGTAATCTATCTCCTCATGAATGGTGGTCGCAAATTCCTCGATCAGGGCGCTCACGTCAACCCGCTGGCGAATGGGGCGATATTTTTTCAGCCACCCCCCTACCCGGCGCAGGACTGAAAGGTCAACCTCGATCAACTGATCGATATACGGACGCTGCACCTTGAGCACCACATCGCAAAATGGCTGTGACTCGGAACTACGCTTGCACAGGCGGGCGCGATGAACTTGTCCAAGCGAAGCTGCCGCCATGGGCGTTTGGTCGAAGAACTCGAATTTCTCTTCCAAGCGTGCACCAAGTTCAGCTTCAGCAATACGGCGGATGTCCTGAAAATCTTCGGGCGGCACCTCGTCTTGCAAGCCCGAAAGCTCGTCGGTGATTTCAGGCGGCAGCACGTCCAGCCGCGAGGAGAGGAACTGCCCGACCTTGATCATCACCCCTCCCATCCGAATGGCCAGGGCACGGAATTGGGCCGCCGTGTTGTGATAGCGGGCGGGGCGAGTCCGCCGGGTCAGCCGCCGCAAGCCCAGGCGCGGCAGGACAAGCTCCCAAAAGATGAAGCTGGTCGTAGTTCGCGCAAAAAAAGCCATGATGCGCCGGTAACGGGCGCGCAGCCGGGATGCTTCCATCCAACCTCCGATGATTCAAACTTTTTTCTGACCCAATTCTATCACCCTCGTAGCTACTCAGCTTGGTGTCATTCTGCCTGCACCGTACGTTGGCACGTGTGAGCCGCTGGTGTTCCCATTCGCTGCGCTCAGGGCATGCTTCCAGTGGCGAAGAATCTCCTCCTACGGCCTTGAGACCCTTCGGTCGCACACTTGCCCTGGCGTGCAAGTGCCAGGGCAGAACGCTCCCTCCCTAGCCTAGCCCGCCAGGGCAGGCAGGGTGACAGGCCTGAGCAGTTACTCACCCGCGATCAAATAGCCACTATAATGGTAGCCAATAGGCTACCATCGGGCTCCCGGCCCGAACGGAGTGTAAGTGTCGCATCTTCGCGGTAAATCTTTCTGGTTACGGTTGGAAGCAGTGCTATGCCAATAGATAGAGCAATAGAGGCAATCATCCGCGAGGCCATGGCGCGCGGTGAATTCGATAACCTGCCCGGAAAAGGCAAGACCATTGACTTGACCGATTACTTCAATACGCCGGAGGATCTCCGCCTGGCGTATTCGATCATGAAGAACGCAGGGGTATTGCCCGAAGAAGTCGAGATTTTGAAAGAAATCGAGGCGCTGAACAGTGAACTCGAGGCCTGTACAGACGAAAGCCAGCGTAAGCAGCTAAAGAAAAAGATCGAAGACCGCAAGATGAGGGTCAGTCTGCTCCTGGAAGGACACCGGGCGCGCCGGACAAAATCCAGCGAATAGCCTTTGACAAATCAACTCACCCCTGCTATACTGACATCTCAATGCGAAGTGAGACCCTAAAGGTCTCATAGACCTTTAGGGTTTGAATAAATAGACTTTTACTGTCCGCAGTGGGCGGCAGTTTTGGATGTTCAGAAAAGTTTGCTGTGGCAAGTAAAACCCCGGCGGAATTCTGCATGGGGTATTTTTGTATTTTCAAAGGAAAATGAAAATGAATAAGAACGAAAAATTAAGGATTGTCCCCCTCGGGGGCCTGGGGGAAGTGGGCAAGAACATGATGGCCTACGAGTATGGCGAGCACATCCTGGTGGTGGACGCCGGTTTGATGTTCCCCGATAACGACATGTTGGGGATTGACTACATCATTCCCGACTTCGAATACCTGCTCGACAAGACCTCGCGCATCAGCGGCATCATCATCACGCACGGCCACGAGGACCACATCGGCGCGGTCCCTCACCTATTGAGCCAGGTCTCGGCACCGGTCTACGCCACGCCCCTGACCCGAGGCCTGATCGAGGTCAAACTGGCGCGAAACAGCCTCTCGGGCAAAGCCGACCTGCGCACGGTGCAAGCCGGTGAAATGATCCAGGTCGGCCCATTCCAGGTGGAACTCTTCCACGTCTGTCATTCCATCCCGGATTCTGTCGGGCTGGGGATCAGCACGCCGGCTGGCTTGATCGTCCACAGCGGTGACTACAAGTTCGACCAGACGCCGGTGGACAATTGGCCGACTGACTTCGCCAAGCTGGCCGAGTTCTCCCAGCGCGGCGTGACCGTGCTCCTGGCCGACTCGACTAACGCCGAACGTCCGGGCTGGACGCCCTCGGAGCGGGTCATTGACCCGGCACTGGACGAAGTTTTTGTCAACGCGCCGGGACGGGTGATCATCGCCACTTTCGCCTCACTCATATCCCGTATGCAGCAAGTCGCCAACGCCGCCGTGCACCGCAAACGCAAGTTGGCCTTCGTCGGGATGAGCATGGTGGATAACGCCAAGATTGCGCGCACATTGGGCTACCTGGATGTTCCCAACGAGACTTTGGTCAGCCTGGAGGAGGCTCTCAACCTGCCCGTCAAAGAGGTGGCGCTGATGTGTACTGGCTCGCAAGGCGAACCTTCTTCCATCGTTGGGCGGCTGTCCACCGGCACCAATCGCCAGTTCGATATCCGCGCCGGCGATACGGTGGTGCTCTCCTCGCATCCCATCCCTGGCAACGAGGAGACCATCTTCAAGACCATCAACCGCTTATTCCAGCGCGGGGCGACCGTCATCTACGATGCCATCTCGCCCATCCACGTGTCTGGTCACGCCAGTTCGGAGGAACAGAAACTCCTGCTCAACCTGGTGCGACCCAAGTACTTCATCCCCATCCACGGTGAACTGCGCCACCTCAAGCGCCATGCAGCCCTGGCGGGGCAGGTCGGCATCCCGCAAGAAAATATCCTGGTGGTCGAGAACGGCCAGGTGGTGGAACTATCGGAGGGGAAGCTCTCCCTGGCCGAACGCGTGCCGGGTGGCTACGTCTTCGTGGAAGGCCAGAGCATCGGCGAGATCGGCAAAGACATCATCCGCGAGCGCGAGCAACTGTCGCGCGCAGGCATCCTGATCATCACGGCCACGCTGGATAAATATTCCAACCGCCTGATCAAAGAACCGGAAATTATCACGCGCGGTTTTATTTCCCCCGAGGACAGCGAGGATTTGATCCCGATGGTGCGCAGGAAGGTGACGGATATCGTCAACAGCGGGCTGGATTCGGAAAAGACGATCACGGATGCGGTGAAGTCGCTGCTCCATAACGAGACCAAGCGCAGGCCAATGATATTTGTCACTGTGACGAAGGCGTGAGATATAACGCCGCCGAGGACGGCGGCTAGAGCCTCTGGGACATTCAAATAGCTGCTATAGGCGGCGTCCTCGCCGCCGTAATTCAATGACATTTGATTCATTTCAGGACCCCACTCATCTTTACTTCATCACCGCAACAATCTGCGGTTGGAGGCCACTTTTCGCGAACGAGTACTACGCCAGCACTGTGCTTGGTTCTCTCGAATGGTTCAGAAAACAAAAACGCATGTTGCTCTACGCTTTTGTACTCATGCCCTCGCACCTTCACGCTATTATCAAACCCGAAAACAGAACCATCGGTGAAGTCATCCAGAATTTCGCCTCGTTCACCGCTCATACAATCCTTCAGCAATTGCGAAAAGACAATGCAACAGAGTTGTTGGCTTTCTTCCATGAGCAAAAACGTGACGCGCGACACCAACATAGCATCTGGCAGGATGTTCAAGCGAAAAACATCTATTCGGAGGAATTTCTGGAGCAAAAAATCGAGTACATTCATCAAAATCCCATCCATCAAGACAAGAATCTTCACCGGAGAGCAGATTACAAATACTCCAGCGCTTGCTTTTATGACGATGGGAAAATGCCGGTTATCGAAATTGATAATGTAAGGGAGTATCTTCAACCATAATTCGCTCTGGTTCACATCTGTGCCAATATTACGCCGCCGAGGACGGCGGCGGGAGCATTCAGAAACCTTGCGCTTTCGCCGTGATATTTACCTCCAACCATGTTCGCCGCGCAGAGGCACGAACGCCACTGGGATGCTGGCCTCGTGCTTGAATTTCTTCCCCCGTCGTTCCCAGATTTCTAGTTGTTGAAAACCCCGGCTCCCAACCGGCAGAATGATCCGCCCGCCCTCGGCCAGTTGATCCATCAATGGCTGAGGCAGGCGCGGCGCGGCTGCCGCCACCAGAATGCTATCATAGGGCGCGGCCTCCAGCCAGCCCAGTGAACCATCCCCGCTATGGATGTGGATGTTTGTAAAACCCAGCTCCTGCAATACTTTTTCAGCCTGCGCGGACAGCTCTGGGATGAACTCAATCGTGTGCACTTCTGCCGCCAATTGCCCCAATATCGCGGCCTGGTAACCTGAA
>JALHUM010000263.1 GCA_022865905.1 Anaerolineales bacterium
ATAAATACCTTTCTTTCTTCTTGTTGCTGACGCTCGTCTTTATGCCGATGCAATCCGCCTCGGCTAAGGGGCTGACCGAAGGCCGGGTCATCTTTGGCAGCGCGTATACCCTGGAAAGCGGCAAGACGCTGACCGGCGACCTGGTCGTTTTCGGCGGCTCGGCAAGCATAGAAAAAGACGCCAAGGTGGAAGGCGATACCGTCGTCATTGGCGGCAGCCTGGTCGTGGACGGAGAAGTGACCGGCGACGTGGCGATGGTGGGCGGCGCAGTGACGCTGGGCTCAGAATCGCACGTTCACGGCAACCTGTCCACGGTTGGCGCAGTGCTGACGCGCGCCGAAGGTTCACAGGTGGATGGCGAAATCTTCAACACGGCCACCTCCTGGAAGAATGTGGAAAACCAGCCGACGGCGCCTCAACCGCTGACCCCCTTCACGCCGCAGGTGTCTTTCGATTTCAAGCCGTTCTGGTCAATTGCGAACGTCTTCGGGCAGGCGGTAGCCCTGGGTGTCCTGGCGATGCTGGTATTGCTGTTCCTGGCGCCGCATACCCAGCGCGTGGGACAGGCAATCGTCGGCCAGCCGTTCATCGCCGGGACCTTGGGCCTGCTGACCGTTATCCTGACCCCGCTGGTCCTGCTCCTGCTCATCGTCACCATCCTGCTCATCCCGGTGGCGCTGGTGGCTGTCATTGTCCTTGCGCTGGCAGCCGTCTTCGGCTGGATCGCCCTCGGCCTGGAAATTGGACAACGCTTCACCGCAGCCATCAAGCAGCAGTGGCACCCGTCGCTGGCGGCCGGCTTGGGTACCTTCCTGCTGGCCCTGGTTGCTAACGCCATTGGCCTGATCGCTTGTGTGGGCTGGCTGGCGCCCTTCCTGTTGACCATCCTGGGCATTGGCGGCGTGATCATGACCCGCTTCGGGGCGCGCCCTGCCGAGTCGCCTGTTGCCGCCATCGCCTCGAATCCACCGGCCGGGCCGGTCGCCCCAACAACATAGTTCGAAGAACAGCACCAGTCGTGTTGTTGCGAACCGCCGGAGGCGGTGAAGCAATCTCCTGGCTGATCAGGAGACTGCGTCGGCGGACACACCGTCCTGCGTTCGGTGCAGGGAAGAACGTCCGCCTCGCCGAAGGCCTACTCGGCAGCGACACCCGACTTTGAAAACCCCGCTTCGCCGAGCCGAGGCGGGGTTCATACTTTGAGAGGGGAGGTGATATAATTTTTCTGCTCCAACCGTTTGTTTCATCCAGACAGAAAGATTGCCTATGATCCCACAACAGAAACTCCCCCTTCATCCAAACCCACCGCCCCTGATCCGCGTCTCCGGCACGCACCGTGAGATGGGTCGTCAGATCGGCGAAGCCTGCACGCCTCAGGTGCTGCGCAGCATGGAAAATGCCAAGAAATTGTTCGAAGATGCCTACACTCAATTGGAGTTGACCTGGGAAGGCGCCAAGATCCAGGCGCGCAAGTACATGCCCTTTGCCCAGGAACGCTATCCACAATACGTGGAAGAGATCATGGGCATCGCCGAGGGCGCGAAAGTACCCTTCGACGACCTGGCCGTGCTCAACGCCATGGAGGCCGTGACATCGGACGCGCTGCACCTGATCCGCTGCACAAGCCTGGCAGTCAACGGCGACCGCACCGCAGATGGTCACGTGCTGGCGGCCCACAACGAGGACTGGATGCCGGAGGACGAGGACGATGTTTTCATTGTCCATGCCATTCCCAAGAATGAGCCGCCATTCTTGGGAATGACCTATGGAGGGTTGCTGCCCAACATCGGCATCAACGCGTATGGCATTGCGCAGTTCTGTGACTCGGTCTATCCGGACGACTCGCGCATCGGTATCCCGCGCACGGTCGTCTCGCGGGCTGTACTGGCCGCCAAGACGCCCGGCGAGGCCATGAATCACATGCTGGCTCCGCGTCGCGCCGCAGGTTACAATCACCTGTTGGTGCACGAGAGCGGTGAAATGTACAACGTGGAGGTCTCCGCCCGGCGGTTCGCCATCCTTTACGGCGAAGATGGCTATCTTGTGCATACGAATAATTACCTGGCCGAGAGTATGCTGGTCGTCGAAGACGAGCCGGAAGAGCTGGTGAGTTCGCGCGTGCGCTATTTCCGCGCCCTGGGTTTGCTCAAGCGTAGCCCGCAGCACACCATCAAATCACTCCAGTTGATCCAGCGGGATCACGTCAATTTCCCGAATTCGATTTGCAACCAGTCCCTTATCGATCAGAACGTACTGGATCGCGAGAAGACGATCAATGCCATGGTTCTGGATCTGACAGCGCGCGAGATGCACATTGCCTGGGGCAATCCGTGTGAGAACCCGTATCACACGTATCATTTGGACGCGTGATTTCTCTCACCCCTGCCCCTCTCCCAGTGGGAGAGGGGTTCATTCGTGTGACTTCGTGGAGGTCTCTTTGCGTTTCGGTGTCATGGCAATGCAGATCGGCGCACTGATCCCGCCGGGCGTTCCCGCCGAGCAGATCATGGCGAATATCACGACCTTCGATCACGCCGCGCTGGTGCGCGACCTGGCCGGTCGCGGCTTCGACCCCATCGAGCTGGGCGGCGACTTGAGCCTGTTCATGCCGCACACGTTCAATCCGGAATCCATCGATAAGCTGGCCGCGCTCAGGGCGGAGGGCATTTCCTACACCGTCCATTTGCCGCTGTGGTCGGTCGAGCCTTCCACGCCACTAACGCCGGTGCGCAGAGGCTCGGTGGAGGCGGTGACCGAGATCCTCGAGGCGACCATGCCGCTGGAGCCGGAGGTCTACGTGCTGCACGCTACTGGCGCGCTGGCAGCCGAATTCTATAACATGAAGATCTCGGAGCTTGCCCGCAGCCTGATCCTGCGCCAGTTCCAGAGCGGCGCGCGCGAGAGCATCCGGGCAATCCTGGAACGGACCGGCCTGCCGAGCCGCAAGCTGGCCATCGAGACGATTGAATTTCCCCTCGACCTGACGCTCGAACTGGCCGACGAACTTAACCTTTCAATTTGTCTGGATACCGGTCACGTTCTGGCTGGCTTCCCGGGCTGGTTCGATTTCTTCGAGGTGGTGGAAAAGCTCCTGCCGCGCCTGGCCGAAGTCCACCTGCACGATTGCATGAAAATGCCAGAAGGCGTGCGCGGCTACGGCGAAGACCACAAGCCGTTCGGTCACGGCGACCTGGAGCTGGGCCGCTTCCTCGACCGGCTGGCGGAGGCGAACTTTAAGGGGCCTTTGGTGTTCGAGCTTAAAATCGAGGAAGCTATAGAGTCCCTGAATGTTGTGGGATCTCTCCGCCCTGATTATCTGGAACGAAAGTAATCTACGTGTATCCTGTGACGCTACCGCGTTATAATCCACGCCAAGGAGACGACCATGCCTGATTTCAAACCGCTCAATTGGAAGCCCGTACCTGGCATCGGCTACACCGTTGTCCGCCGCGCGGATGGTGGGATGCACTATACTTTCACAGATCTCTCGGAAGCGACCGTCAAACACTGGCAGGAGTTCGCTCACGAGCATCTTCTGGAAGCGGACCGCCTGACGCGCAACCTGTACGACCTGCGGCAGGTGCAGGCTGTGCCGGAGCTTGCTGTGCGCACAGCGATCGAGGTCAACAGCGATCCGACGGCGCGCTACATCCGCCTGGCAGTTGTCGTTGCCAATGAAGAGGTAGCCAACGCCATTCGCAAGATCGCGGCCCTGGCCCTGCCAGAGACCTCCGCGGCCATAAAGATCTTCACCGACATTGACGAAGCCGAGACCTGGCTGAGCCGCCCGCTCGACCAGATAGTATAGTGACGACTTGAGTCGTCACTACGATTTCATCCATGAAATCCCTGGCGATTGGCAAGCACACCCTGGCGTGGGGCGAACGCACCTACGTGATGGGCATCCTCAACATCACGCCGGATAGTTTTTCGGGGGATGGGCTGTTGCCCCCCGCCCCCCTCTCTCCTCTCCCCCCATCTCTACAAGAGATGGGGGGAGAGGGCAGGGTGAGGGAGGCGAGGGGGGTAGCCCGCGCTTTCCTCGCCTCCGGCGCGGACATCCTCGACGTGGGTGGGGAATCCACCCGCCCCGGCTCGCAGCCGGTGGATGCCGAAGAAGAGATGAGCCGCGTGATCCCGGTGATCCGCGAGATTGCCGCCGAATTCCCTGATGCGCTAATTTCGATTGACACTTGCAAGGCCGCTGTCGCTGAGGAGGCGCTGAAGGCCGGCGCGAGCCTCGTCAACGATGTGTGGGCCTTGCGAGCCGATCCAGGCCTGGCTGACGTTGCGGCGCGGTACAACGCGCCGGTAATCCTGATGCACAATCGCAGCCAACCGGCCAACGTCGAGGTGCGTGAGCGGCTGGGCACTGCCTATCTCGGCGCGAAATATCAAAATCTGATTGCGGATGTCAAGCGAGAACTGATGGATTCGGTCGCCATCGCCCGAGCCGCTGGAATTCCTGACGAGCACATCATCCTGGACCCCGGCATCGGCTTCGGCAAGACGGTCGAGCAAAACCTCGAACTCATCAACCGCCTGGACGAGATCCGCAGCCTGGGTTATCCCATCCTGCTTGGGCCGTCGCGCAAATCCTTTATCGGTTACACCCTGGACCTGCCGCCTGACCAGCGCGTCGAGGGGACGGCTGCCGCCGTGGCGGTTGGCATCCTGCGCGGCGCGGATGTCGTCCGCGTTCACGATGTGGAAGCCATGGCCCGCGTGGCGCGCATGACCGACGCGCTCGTCCGAAGGAAGGTATGAGCGACGATTTCGCTTACAGCCTGCTACGCAGCGGTATTCTTTCAGCCAAAGAGGGGCAAAAAAGCCTGGCGGCGCGCTATCTTGATCGCGCCATCAATACTACGAACGATTATGAGATATTGGCGGAAGCCTGGTACTGGATGAGCGTGGTGACCGACGACCGGGTGGAAAAACGCAAGCTGCTCGAAAACGCCCTGGCCTACAACCTGCAGCACGCCCGGGCGCGACGTGACCTGGCCGTGCTGGATGGCAAGCTCAAACCGGAGGAGATCGTCAACCCGGATGCCATCCCTGCTCCCCCCGCTGGCCCGCAGGTTGTGGAGGCGCAACGCTTCACTTGCCCGAAGTGCGGTGGCCGCCTCACTTATGCGCCCGATGGCAGTTCGCTGATCTGCGAGTCTTGCAGCCGGAGCCAGGCGCTTGGCCTTTCCAGCGCCCCGCCGGAAGAAGAGGATTTTTTCATCGCCATGGCCACCGCGCGTGGACATGGCAATCCGGTGGCGATGCACACCTTCCATTGCCAGGGCTGCGGCGCGGAGTTCATGCTTGCGCCCGAAGTGCTCTCGGCTGTCTGCGCCTATTGCCAGTCGCCTTACGTCATCCGCCTCGACCAGACCCGTGACTTGATCGGGCCTGAAGGTATCATTCCACATGCCTTCACCCAGAGACAGGCTGCAAAGCTACTGGTTGAGTTCATCGAAAAAAACAAGATAGAACCACAAGGCATGCTGGCACCGCCGCGCGGCCTGTACCTACCGATCTGGACGTTCGACCTGGGCGGCGAGATCGCTTACAGCGGCGAGATCGTCAAATACGAGGGGCGGGTTAGGAAAACCGTCATGATCAAGGACGCCTGGCCTGTGGATGCCGACGATCTGCCCATCCCGGCCAGCCGCAAGCTCTCTCGAAGGTTGGCGCGGCTGCTTCCCACATACAAATTGAGAGCGGCCAAACCTTACGACCCGCGCTTCCTGGCTTCCTGGCCGGCCGAGGTGTACGACATTCCCATGGCGGATGCCGCGCTCGACGCGCGCAGCCAGGTGTTTGCCCGCCAGCGCCGCCGGCTGGCAGAAGAAGCCGGCCCGATTTCCAACCTGAGCACCTCTTCGGCGCGCATGAGCGTCGAATCGTTCAAGCTCGTCCTCCTTCCAGTCTGGATAATAACCTACCCCTACGAGGGCAAGGATTACAAAGTGCTCATCAACGGGCAGACCGGCGCAGTGGACGGTGAAACGCCCAAAGGCGCCTCCACCGGCTTGATGGATTGGCTGGAGGATTTGCTGGGCGTTGACCCAAAGCCATGACCTCCCCCCTGAGAATTGTCCGCCTGCGGCGTAACCGCCGCGACCTCGCCCGTCGCAGCGCCGAAGGACGCGCCCTGCGAGCTGGCTTCGGTTTTGGATTCGTTCTCAGCACATTCGCAGCGGTTCTATCCTTGAGCCTGGTACTGCTCTACGCGGACCTGGTGCGCGGTCTGCCCTCCATCGCTGCCCTGCCCCTCATGCTCGACCCGCAGAACGGACTCCTGCTCCAGCCGACGCGCCTCTACGACCGTACCGGTCAACACCTGCTGGCTACGCTGGCTCCCGACGAGGCGGCGCGCCAGTATCTGCCCCTCGACCCGCAAGCTTCCCCCCATTTGCCCCAAAATCTGGCCGATGCGACCATCGCCCTGGCCGACCCGAATTTCTGGGATCAGCCGGGCTACGAAATCGAAGGGTGGAACAATCCCGAAAGCCACCCCACAATTGCGCAGCAACTGGTCGCTGACCTGCTGCTGTGGGACGAGCCGCCCTCGACGCGCCGCGCCATCCGCGAGCGCATCCTGGCGGCGCAGATCACCGCCCGTTACGGCCGCCAACAGGTGTTGGAATGGTACCTCAACAGCGCCAACTACGGGCATTACGCCTATGGCGCGGACTCCGCCGCGCGCCTCTACTTCGGCAAGTCCGCCGTCGAACTGGACTTGGGCGAGTCTGCTTTGCTGGCTGCGGTCAGCCAGGCGCCGGCGCTCAATCCCATCGACGCGCCCCAGGCCGCCGAAGGGCGCAGGCTGGAAACTTTGCAGACCATGTTGGAAATGGGGATGATCGCGGAGATGCCCTCATCCCTTCTCCCCTCTCTACCCGTCGTATACGGGCGGAGAGGGGGCGGGGGTGAGGGGGGTGCCCTCACCAACCTTGTCCTCTCCCAGCTTGGCGAGCGTTTCCCGCGCCAACGCCTAGAACGCGGCGGACTGACGATCATCACAACCCTGGATTACGACCTGCAATCGCAGGTCTCTTGCGCCGTGCAGGCTCAACTGGCGCGCCTGGCCGGTGATTCAAAAGAAATCCTGGCTGCAGACGGTTCTCCCTGCGAAGCGGCGCGCCTCCTGCCTGCGCTGCCGCCTGGCCTGTCCCTGCCGGAGGCCTCCGCCAGCGCCCTGGTGCTTGACCCGCGCACGGGTCAGGTGCTGGCCGCCGTCAGCGAGATGCGCAACGGAGAAGGATCCTCCTATCTCGCCTCTCATCCTGCCGGGACGCTGCTGACCCCCTTCGTTTACCTGACCGGCTTTACGCGCGGGTTGAATCCTGCCTCGTTAGCCTGGGACATCTCTGGAAGCCTCCCCAATCCCGACGGCGCTTATAATGGTCGCGCACTTGGCGACCATCATGGCCCGGTGCGCCTGCGCATTGCCCTGGCGAACGATTACCTGCCGCCGGCCGCCCAGGTGCTTGCGCAAATGGGTGACGAGAATGTGCGCCGCATCCTGCAATCCTTTGGCCTGAGCCTCCCGGCGGAGGCCCGCCTGCTCGAAGATGACGTTCCCCTCTCCATGCTCGACCTGGCCGGGGCATACGGCATCCTGGCGAACCAGGGCACCTCCGTCGGCCAGCCGCTGACAATGGTAGCCCGATCTAAGGCTACCACAAACGGCGGCCTGCGCCCAGTCGCGGTGCTCGAGGTCCTCGGCGTGGATCATTCCCTGTGGGCGGATTGGAGCGAGCCGGAAACCCAGGCGATCGTCAGCCAACAACTGGCATACCTGATAAACCACGTCTTGAGCGACGAAACGGCGCGCTGGCCCTCGCTGGGACATCCGAATCCGCTGGAGATCGGCCGCCCGGTTGGGGCGAAGCTGGGCCAGACCCTCGACCTGTCCGCCGCGTGGACGGTCGGGTACACGCCGCAGCGGGTTGTCGTGGTCTGGATAGGGGTAGCAGGTTCAGGGTCCGAAAAGACGCCGCCGCGAGCGGAGCGAGTGGTCGCCGAACTGTGGCACGCGCTTATGCAGTACACCCTCCGCGACCTGCCGGTTGAATCCTGGTCCGCGCCGCAGGGCATCCTCAGCCTGGACGTTTGCGACCCCTCCGGCCTGCTGCCGACTTCCGCCTGCCCGAACGTGGTCAGCGAAGTCTTCATGTCGGGGAATGAACCCACCCATGCCGATACGCTCTACCAGTCCTTCCAGGTCAACCGCGAGACCGGTTACCTGGCGACGGTTTTCACGCCGCCGGAGCTGATCGAGGCGCGCGTCTATATGGTCGTGCCGCCGGAAGCTAAGGAGTGGGCCGAGGCGGCCGGTCTGCCCACGCCGCCGGCCTCGTACGATACGGTCCAGACGCCCCCGGTTTCACCCGATGTGCACATCACCGCCCCGGCCATGTTTGCGGACGTGCGCGGCGTGGTGACAATTTCTGGCTCGGCGGCCGGCGCGGACTTTGCCTATTACCGGCTGGAATATGGTCAGGGGCTGAACCCGCGCACCTGGGTGCAGATCGGCGCGGACATAACGGCGCCGACGACTGAAGGCGTGCTGGCCGAGTGGGACACATCCGGCTTGGATGGGCTGTTCGCCCTGCGCCTGCTGGTGGTGCGGACGGATCAGAGCGTGGAGCAGGCGGTCACCCAGGTGATGGTGGACAACACCCCGCCGCAGGTGACAGTGCTTTCCCCGCAAGACGGAGAAACCTTCGACTTGGCCGAGGATAGGCAGATTGCCCTCCAGGCCCAAGTCAGCGACATGTATCTGGCGAAAGTGGAATTTTATGTTGACGGCAAATTGGTTGGGGAAATGATTGCTTCGCCTTTCAGCCTGGGCTGGCAAACAAGCAGAGGGACACATACACTACGGATCGTGGCGACTGACCGGGTGGGAAATACCACCGAAACGTCGGTAACATTCAGCGTTGCGCGTTAGTTTGAGGCGGCCATGAGCAATCCACTGGCAAC
>JALHUM010000264.1 GCA_022865905.1 Anaerolineales bacterium
ACAGGGCGTAGATGGCTGGCAGGATCATGTACGCTTGTAGCATCTTGATGTTGAAGCCTAGCCCGACGCTGAACGCGCCCAGCAACAAATAGCGGAATTTGCCGCTCGCCACGCTGAGCCAGACCGCCCAGACAGCCAGGAGCAGCACGAAGACCAGCAGGCCGTCAATGGTGTTGTTGCGTTCGGTCGAGACGACCACCGGCATGACCGCCAGCGCCAGGACAGCGATCAGCGCAGCCCAGACGCGGAACTGTTTCTTGACCAGCGAGTACAGCAGCGGAATGGAAAGAACTCCGGCGAGCGCATTGGGCAGCGCCAGGGTGAAGCCATTCACACCCAGGAAGTAAGCCGAGAGCGCCTGAGTCCAGAAGCCGAGCGGGGGCTTGTCCACGCTCACCGAGCCTCCTGGCTCGAAGGCGGCGAAGAAAAAATTGTGCCATGAGGTCAACATGCTCTTGACCGTCGCGGCGTAATAGATGTTGCCGATGCTGTACGCGCCCAACTGGTAGAAACGCAGGAATGCTCCCAATAATATGATCAGGCTCAGAGCCAGTGCAGCAATTATTTTTCCCTGGCGACTCTGGGCGTTGTTTTCAGCTTGCGGTATCGTCTGTGCGGACATGGTGCCTCTAAGGGGATTTCTTGATCGCACTATACCGCAAAAATGTTTAGATTTTGTTTAGATTTGATGGAGGTTGTATTCAAGTTTGGGCGGTCTCCCTCTTGAGGCGAAGTATTCCGCCTCGACACTCTGCCAGCTTTCGCCCTCTGGCAGCTTGATATATTTTGCGAACAGGGGGTGGACGCGATGGATTTCCTCCGCGACGCGTAGCGCCACGCGGAGGATCGAGAAGTGCGCATTCGCGGCGGCGCGCAACTGGCAGAAGGCAAAGGTTTCGCGCAGATTCATCGTGAACAACACCCGGCGGTTGAAAGCATTGGGGACGATGTACGCGGCGACGTGCGGATTCCACTCCACCATTCTCTCGTACATCTCCGCAGCAGACTGCATGGCGGAACGGTACGGGACCTCGAAGCCCGCTTCAGCGATCCGGCGCGGTAACGCGTACCCGAGCCGGGCGGTCAGCGCCTGCGGAGTCTGGGTCATCATGCGGTGGCGCTTGAATTCGGCATAAGCGCCCTGGTCAAGCACCAAGTCGAAAGTGTAGGCGGTGTGTTCTAGCTCGCGCAGGGGGGCATCGTAGCGGGATAAGCGTCCCAGCAGGGATTCGGCCAATTGAACGCGTTCAGGTTCAGGCGCGGAACGCACCGTCTGCAATGCCTGGGCGAAAGTCATGCCGCCAAAGCGGTACAGCGCCGCGGCCAGAACTTTCGTCTCGCCATCGGGGTCGTAGTCAATCAACGTGCACCAATTCCCCTTATTAATTTCTTGGTTGCCTTTGTGTCCTTTGTGTCTAAAATCCTCGCCGGTCTCGATCAAATAGGACACAGCCTCGGCATACTTGACCAGTGTTGGCGTTTCTGCCTGCGCGACGCGCTTGATCTCCTCGCCGATCTGGCGCACCTCGGCCAGCGGATGCGCGCGCATCTTGCGGATGGCGTTCTCCAGCACACGGGCGTTGGCGGTCATGCCCAGGTTAGCCAGCGAGGCGGCGGGCAGCAGGAAGCGGCACGAATCAACATATTGCGAACGGATACGCCGGTCGTAGATTTCTTCCGTCTCGCCGGGGCGGGGAGGGAACTGGCGCTCGATCAGTTCTCGCACTGGCACCAAAGACTTCGCATAGGTATCAAAGAGCAAATGGCAGGTTTGGATGTAGTTTTCCTGCAGCGGGTGGTTTTTCAGTTCGGGCGGGATGTAGAAATCTTCTCGGCCCCATTTTTGATAGCGCGTGGACTTTTCGGTGTAGGATGCCAGGCGGTTGGATTCGATGCTCTCCACGGCCAGCCGGGATACGTTCTCGATGGCCAGGTGCAGCACGGCGTGTTCGGCCACCGAAGCGTGACCATAGCCGACCACCCATTTTTCGTGGAATTCCGCGCTGGATTCGTCGCTCAATCCGGCCGCGATCTCGCGGAAGGATTTGGGTGAGCGCGAGGTCTTGGCGAAGGCGACTGCGATGGTTTCGGGGGAGAGTTCTTTAGGGGAGAGCAGGTAGATTTGGCGGGGAGACATGGGGATTCCAGTGATCAGTTTTCAGCCATCAGTGTTCAGTTTAAAGGTTGGGCGAACTATAGACGAAGACTTCCCGCAAGTCAACGGAGAAAAAAATCTAAATCGCGTAAGGATGAAAGCCGCGAAGTGAAGAACAATATTCTTCGCGCCCTTGGTGTCTTCGCGGTTAATTTAGAATCCGACTGGCGCGTGCAATGTCTCTGTGGATCTGTCCCACCAACGCATCCACGGACGGGAATTTGCGCTCCTCGCGCAGCCGCTCCACGAATTCCAGTTTGACCTCCTGCCCGTACAAATCGCGGTCGAAATCGAGCAGGTGGGTCTCGACGTGCGGGGCATTTTCTTCGGTTGTAAAAGTAGGGCGGATGCCGAGGTTGGTGACCGAGAGATATTTCTTGCCACTTGCCCAAGCCCAGCAGGCATAGACGCCATTGGCAGGGATGACCTTCTCAGCTGGGATGTCCAGGTTGGCGGTGGGGATGTTGATCTTCTTGCCGCGCCCATCGCCGCGGATGACGGGGCCGGTCAGGGCATAGCAGCGGCCTAAACCCGCCGCGGCTGCCGTCACCTCGCCTGCTACGATTTGCTGGCGAATGCGCGTGGAGGAGATGGTTTCCTTCCCGTTGGTCACCAGTGCAATGGTATGGACTTCGTACCCTAAGGTTTTCCCCAATTTGGTCAGGCGGGCCACATTGCCTTCACGTCCGTGGCCGAGGGCGAAGTCGAAGCCCACGAGCAGGCAGCGCAAGCCCAGGGTCAGTGCAACGCGGCACATGAACTCTTCGGCAGTCTGCGCGGCCAGGGCGCGGTCGAAAGGATGCGTGATCACAGCGTCCACGCCCAGCGATTCCAGCAAAGCGGCGCGCTCCTCGGGTGTAGTCAGGCTCTTGAAATCGTTTTTTCCCCCCAAGATCACGGCGGGATGAGGGAAGAAGGTCAATACGACGGCAGGCGCTCTGTCTGCATGTGCGCCTGCCGTGAGTTGGCGGATGATCTCTTGATGACCGCGATGGACACCGTCGAAGACGCCGATGGTCAACCAGGCGTTTTGGAGGGTGAGGTCGTCGAGGGAGCGGAAATGTGCCACAGCAAGAGAATAGGACGCGGATTAACGCGGAGTCACGCAGATTTTCATATTTTCCGCACTCTTCGGCGCTTGTTTGCACCTGTAGGGTGTCCGCGTCCGCATTGTCTAGGGTCAGGTTATGAGAAGAACACCTTCTTCGGCTGCCACTCCGGGCTGCCGTCGTCACCTTGAGCCAGTTCCATAATGGCGATTAGTTCGCCAGCCATGCTGACGCCGCGCACCAGTCCGGGTTTAGTATCCGGGGCAGCCTTGACGCGATGTCCATGCTTGATCTCTTCGACATCGTCGGGATTTAGCTCAACAGCCGGCCAGTCCGCCAGGGCTTCAGCGGCGGGGATCAGGTACTGGTACCAGTTCCCGGCCATGAAGGCATCCTGCAGCTTGCGCAGGGGGACAGCGTCGCGCAGGCTGAAGCGACCGCTCTTGGTACGGCGCAGGCCGATCAGGTACGCGCCGCAGCCCAGCACATTGCCCATGTCGTTCGCCAATGAGCGCACGTAAGTGCCCGATGAGCAGTGCACGTCAATGACCACTTCCGGCGGCGCCCATTCCAGCACTTCCAGATGATAGACCTGGATCTTGCGGGGTGCCAGATCCACCTCTTCGCCCTGGCGCGCCAGCTCGTAGGCCTTGCGCCCGTGCATCTTGACCGCCGAAAAAGGCGGCGGGGTCTGCTCGATCTCGCCGATGAATTGCTTGAGGGCTTCCTCGAATTTCTCCTCGCTGATATTCACTGGCGCGGACGACTGGCGGGTGAAATGTCCTTCGGCGTCGTAGGTGTCGGTGGTGCTGCCCAGGCGCAGGATGGCCTGGTAGCGCTTATCCGACGCCGAGACGAACTCACTCAAACGTACTGCCGGACCGATCAGGATGACCAACACGCCCGAGGCGCGCGGGTCGAGCGTGCCGGTGTGACCGGCGCGGCGGATGCCCGTGCCGGAGCGTGTGATCTGCACCACGTCGTGCGAGGTCATGCCGACCGGTTTGTCCACCACCAGGATTCCGGAGATGGCATTCTTTATATCTTGACTTTCCATTCTTTCTTTTCCTCCTGAGAGTTATAACCCATCCAATTATAGGTTACTGAGATTTGTTTTACAGATTACGCGGTACGCTGCAAGGCCTGCCGCGTGGCAGCCAGGACACGCTCCTGGACTTCGGCCAGCGTACCGGGAACGTCGGCGCCGGCTGCACCTGGATGCCCGCCGCCGCCAAATTGTACAGCAATTCGAGACACATCCAATTCCGGATTTTGTGTTCGCCAGGATATTTTAACCGATCTTTTGGTCTGTTCGACGAAAACCATGGTGATGTCGTTGTCGTCAATGGATGAGATCACATTGATGAGGTCGGCGTCATCGTTACCGGAATAATCGGACTTCTTGCGGTCGGCCAGGGTCAGCGTGCCCCACACGATCCCATCCGCGCATTGCAGGCTCGAAAGGCCTGCGCCCCAGTAACGCGCCGCCGGGAAGGTACGCCGCACCAGCCCGCGGTAATACAGGCTGGTCATGTCCACGCCGAGTTCCATCAGCGCGGCGACCTGTCGCAGCGCTTCGGGCGTGGTGTTGGTGGTGCGGAAGCCGAGTGTGTCGGTCACGATGCCGGTTACCAGGTTGGCGGCCACGGGCTGGGTGAGTGCGTAGCCCCATTCTGGCAAATGGCGGAACAGGATGCTCGAGGTCGCCACCGCGTCTGGCTCGATCAGGTTGAGGTTCCCGAAACGTTCGTTGGTGACGTGGTGGTCAATGTTGAGATCGGGTTTACCGTAGCCGTCCAGCGACTTGCCGGCGCGTTTCAGATCAGCGCAGTCCAGCGTGACGACCAGTTCGAAGCTCCCCTGTGCTGACTTGCGCACCTGGTCGCTGCCAGGCAAATGTCGGAAAGACGACGGGACGCCATCCGGGAGCACCATCTGGACCTTTTTGCCTGCCTCTTGAAGCGCCAGACCGAACGCCAGCAGCGAGCCGATGGCGTCGCCATCCGGGCGGATGTGTGAGACGAGCAAGATATTCTGCGCCGCCAGAAGGCGCTGTTTTATGGCTGCCTGTAAATCGTTCATTCTTTCTTTTCGGACTGGCGCAAGGTGTCCAGTAGACGTTCGATGTGGTCGGCGTTCTCAGGCGTGGGGTCCCAGTGGAAGCGCAGTTGTGGAAAGGTGCGCAGTTCCACGCGGGCGGCCAGTTCGTGACGTAGAAAGCCGCTGGCGTGCTTCAATCCTTGCAGGATTTCGCTGGAACGCGCCGCGCCCTCCACCGCCGAGATGTACACGTTGGCGAAAGCCAGTTCACGATCCACGCTCACGTCGGTGATGAAGACCTGCCGCAGGCGCGGGTCACTGATTTCCCGGATGAGCATCTCTGAGAGTTCCTGGCGGATCCGATCCGCAATGCGCTGGATACGAATATTGGATGGCATGGTTCAATTTACGATTTCGGATTGACGATTGAAGAAAGTCATGGATCGTCAATCGTAAATTACTCCGTTTTCTTTTCCAGAACGTAGCACTCGATACCATCGCCGACCTGGATGTCATTGAAGTTCTTCAGGCCAATACCGCATTCGAAGCCCTGGCGAACTTCGTGCTCATTCTCTTTCTCGTGCTTGAGCGAGGCGATCTCGCCTTCGTAGACGATGTCCTTGCCGCGGTAGACGCGCACCTTGCCGTTGCGGCGGATCTCGCCCTCGCGCACGCGGCAGCCTGCGATCTTACCGACTTTCGAGATGTTGAAGATCTGCAGGATTTCGGCTTTGCCGACCACCTTTTCGATAAATTCGGGCGCTAACATGCCTTTGAGGGCTTTTTCCACATCCTCTGTCAGGCGATAGATGATGTCGTACAGGCGGATCGAGACGCCTTCCGCATCGGCCAGACGGCGAGCGCCCACGTCAGCCTGGACGCTGAAGCCAACAATGATGGCCTGGGAAGCCGAGGCCAGCATCACGTCATTCTCGCTGATGTTGCCGGTCACCGCGTGCAGGATTTTGACGGAGATATCGCCTTTGCTCAACTCGTTGAGCGAGTTGACGATCGGCTCCAGCGAACCTTGCACGTCGGCCTTGAGGATCAGGCGCAGTTCCTGGGTCTCACCGGCCTGGTAACTGGCGAAGAGTTCCTCCAGGGTGGCTTTCTTGGACGCGCCGGCCTGTTTTTGGGCTGCCTCGTTGCGCTCCAGGATGATCTGGCGGGCCTCCTTCTCTGTCGCGACGACTTGGAACAGGTCTCCGGCGGCGGGCACGTCATTCAAGCCCATCACGGAGACGGGCACCGACGGTCCGGCTTTCTGCACCTTGCGGCCGCGGTAATCGAACAACGCCCGCAAACGCCCGTAGGCGTTACCCGCCACCACCAGGTTGCCGGTCTCCAGCGTTCCGTTCTGAACCAGCAGCGTGGCGATCACGCCCTTGGTCTTGTCCAACTCCGCCTCGACCACCGTGCCGATGACGCGGCCCTTGGGGTTGGCGCGGATGTCGGTGTTATCCGCGACCAGCAGGATGGCTTCCAGCAAATCCTCGATGCCCTGTTTTTGCTTGGCAGAGACGGGTACGACGATCGTCTGCCCGCCCCATTCGTCCGGGACGAGGTCATTGTCGCCGAGTTGACGTTTCACCATGTCGAGGTTGGCGTTGGCCTTGTCTATCTTGTTCAAGGCCACCAGGATGGGCACGCGCGCTGCCCTGGCATGGGCGATGGCTTCCTTGGTCTGGGGCATCACGCCGTCGTCCGCAGCCACCACCAAGATGACGATATCCGCACCCTGTGCGCCGCGGGCGCGCATGGCAGTAAAAGCCGCATGGCCGGGTGTATCCAAGAAAGTGATGGGGCGACCGTTGTGCTCGACCTGATACGCCCCGATGTGCTGGGTGATGCCGCCCGTCTCGCTTTCGGCCACATTGGTGTGGCGTATGGCGTCCAGGAGCGAGGTCTTGCCATGATCCACGTGGCCCAGGATGGTCACGACCGGCGCGCGTGCGGTCAGCAGCGATTGGTCTTCGCCGGCGATCGTTCGCCGCCAGAGAGGGACTTCGCCGCTTTCTTTTTCTTCGGGGACTTCCCGGTTCTCAGGGACTGCCTCGTAACCCATTTCGGCGGCGACGATGGCCGCGGTGTCGAAGTCAATCTGTTGGTTGATGTTGGCCATCACACCGTTGATCATTAGGCTTTTAATGATCTGGATTGCGCTAGTATCTATATACGATGCTAAATCGCGGACGGTAATATTCGCCGGTAACTCTATTCTCTTGTGCCCATTGTCGCTCATACGGCACCTCCTTCGGTGCGCAGCTCGGTTGTGGTAGCCTACCCTGGCCCGCCAGGGCAGGCTGGCTACCATTGTGCGTGAAGTTCCACTCGTCGAGTGGCGCAATGCAAGTCTGGAATGACGGCGTGCCTGCCAAAGGCCTACTCGGCTGAGCGTTCGGTGAGAGAATAGTCTCGTCAGCCCACCCGCACCTGCGGTGGGGCAGGTGTAGTGCCCCTACTGGCCTGCACCTGCTGCTTCGCTTTCCTCCGTCAGGGTCAGCATAAATTCCCGGAGGTGCTCGAGGTCAGCGGGCGTCAGGTCAACTTTCAAGGCGTGGGCAAGTGGCCCTTTCAGGCCCCTTTCCCAGCAGGAACGACGGTTGTGAAGGTACGCCCCACGCCCGGCCAGTTTGCCGGTTGGGTCAATTTGCACGCCCTCCGGCTGGCGCACCAGGCGGATCAGCGATCGCTTGGGCAGCACAGTGTGACAGCCCACGCAGGTTCGCTGGGGGATATGCTTGGGACGTTTTGCAGCTTTGCCAGACACCTTTATTCAATCCATAGGGGCGGAGAATCCCGCCCCGGCAGGTTTCACGCTTCCCATTCGTTCCAGCCCTCTTCGCCGCGCTTGTGCTTCTTGAGGGCGATGGTCTGGTCCTGTTCCTCGTCGTAAACGATCTCGACGTGTTTATTTTTCTTCTTTTTCTTCTTGTCCGAGGTATCTACCTCTTCTTCCGCGACTGGGGCGGGTTTCAGCATTTCAGGCTTCAGAACGAAGATCTCATCGAGCGGCTTTTCCTCGGCGGCTACTTCTTCCACCGCGGGCGCGGCCTCGGCTTCGGCAGGCTTGGCCTCCACTTCGACCATCTCCTCGGCAGGCGAGGCAGCTTCCACCGCTCCGGCCTCGACGGCGATTACGGGTTCGGCAACAGCTTCGGCAGCGGCTTCTACCTCCGCAACCAGCTCAACCACAGGCTCCGGCTCTGGAAAGGTGGCTTTCGCCAGCGCATTCTCGATGGCCTGCATGGACTTGGGGCCGATTCCAGCCAGGCCCAGGATTTTATCCGGGTTGAGCTTCATTATCATCATCAGGTCGCCGATGGTGCGGAGTTCGGCCCCGGTCAGGATGTTGAGGATGTGTTCGGCCAGTTCCAGGTCGAAGATTGGCGCTTCGAAGGCGGCGGCGGGGATGTCCGCGCGGGCAGCCGAGGTGCGTTCCTCTTCGGCGGCTCGCTCGGCCTTTTTCTGTTCCACTGTTCGCCGATCGACGCGATCCACGAATTGGGTCAGCAGTGTGTATTCTTCCGGGGTAACGGGGCGGCCCTCGTCCTTCTTGGTCAGGATTGCCTCGATGGTCACGACGTGCGACTTTTCGGCCTCGGCCAGCGCGCTCAGGGTGGCGTCGCTTTGCAACTTGGCAACGGCATCGCCCGCGGCTTCGGCCAGGGACTTGATGTCAATCCGCCAGCCGGTCAGCTTGGCGGCCAGGCGCGCATTCTGCCCGTCTCGCCCGATGGCCAGGCTCAGTTGATCTTCCTGGACGACCACCGTGGCGGTCTTATTGCCTTCAGCCAGGTAGACGCCGGAGACGCGCGCTGGGCTGATGGCTTTGGAAATGTAAATTACCGGATCGGGATTCCATTCGATGATGTCAATTTTCTCGTCGTGCAGCTCCTTGACGATGGCCTGGATGCGCACGCCGCGCATACCGACGCACGCCCCCACCGGGTCGACGTTGGGCTGGGTGGCCGAGACGGCCACCTTGGCGCGCTGCCCTGGCTCGCGGGCGATGGCGCGGATCTCGACGATGCCGTGATAGATTTCAGGCACCTCGTTCTCCAGCAGGCGGCGCAGGAAGTTGCGGTGCGAACGGGAGAGGATGATCTGCGGCCCGCGCGGGCTTTCTTTGACTTCCAGGACGATGGCGCGCACGCGGTCGTGCACCTTGAAGTGCTCGCCCGGGATTTTCTGGTTGGGCGGCATGGCGCCCTCGGCCTTCATATCCAGGCCGATGGTGATGCCCTGCACGTTGTTGGTTGCCTGGACCACGCCGCTGATGATCTCCCCGATCTGCTTCTCGAAGTATTGCGACTGCACCTGGCGTTCGGCCTCGCGGATGCGTTGCTGGATGACCTGGCGGGCTGTCTGCGCGGCGACGCGGCCAAAGTCGGTGGGCGTGGAGTCGACCATGACCATGTCGCCGAGGTTGGCCTCCGGGTTCACCGCATGGGCGGCCTCCAGGATCACCTCGGTACGTTCATCCTGCACCTCTTCGACCACTTCTTTTTCGGCGCAGATGGTCACCTTGCCGGTCTCAGGGTCTACTTTGGCTTCGACTTGTTGGGCGGTGGAAGCGTTGACGGCGCGCCGGTAGGCTGAAACCATAGCGGACTCAACCGCCTGTAAAATGACCTCTTTCGGCAGTTGCTTCTCTTCAAGCACTTCATTGAATGCCAAGCTAAATTCGTTCTTCATGCGAACCTACTCCCCAGTGTTATTCTGTCATTGCGAGCCACGCGTACTTTCCTGCCATTGTGGGCTGGGCAAGGGAGCGGGCGCTTGCAATGACACCCTGTTATACATGCAGAAAAGTGGGGGGCGCCCACTTTTCGGTGTCAACTAAATCGGCTCTACGTACGAACACAATTCTAGCACAGGAGTCTCAAAGATGCAAGATATAATAAAGGCACTTTGTCTCTGGAGAAGCTCGTGGACTTACCCACCGCAAAACAGGCGCGCAACATTCAGGGGCTTTTTACGCGCATTGCCTCCTGCTACGATTTGATGAACCGCCTGATGACGTTCGGACAGGATCAGCGCTGGCGGCGCTAAGTCGTCCGCCGCGCCGCGCCTGGGCCGGCTGCGCACCTTCTGGACCTGGGAACCGGCACCGGCGACCTGGCCCGCGCCGCCCTACAGCAGTTTCCCACGGCGCGCCTCACGGCAGCAGATTTTACCTTCGAAATGATGCGCCTCGGCAAGAGGCGTGACGCCCGCCCCGCCTGGATTTCCGCCGACGCGGCCCGTCTGCCGTTCCCGCCGCAGACTTTCGAGGCGGCTGTTTCCGGCTTTCTGGTGCGCAATGTCCCGGATGTGCCTGGCGTTCTGCGTGAACAGCGCCGCGTGCTCAAACCCGGCGGGCGGATCGTCATCCTCGATACCACCCGTCCGCGGCCGGGCGGCTTCGTGCCGCCCGTGCGCCATGCCGCTGGCACGACGCCAGCAGCGCAGCCGGGCATTTTCGCGCCGCCCGTGCGCCATGCCGCTGGCACGACGCCAGCGGCGCAGCCGGGCATTTTCGCGCCGCTGGTCTGGCTTCACCTGCATATCGTCATCCCGCTGCTGGCCAGGATGGTTGCGCGTCACGGTGAGGATTATCAATACCTGCGCATTTCGACTGAGAATTTCCTGCCAGCCGAAGCGCTGGCTATCCTCATGGAAATGTCAGGCTTTCGAGAGGTCGGCTTTCGCCGCTTGATGTTCGGGACGGTTGCCATCCACTGGGGGGTCAGGGCATGAGCACGCGTGACCTCGCAAAAGCCGCTTTGTTTGGCGAACCCTCTTACGTCTGGCGGGCGGGACAGGAACGCCGCTTGCAGATGATCCTGCGCGCCGCCGAGGAACGCATCCAAGGTCGCATCCTCGAAGACGGCTGCGGGGTGGGGATGTACGTCGCGCACATCCAGCCTTTCGGCGGACAGGTGTTTGGCTTGGAATACGACTTCGAGCGCGTGCGTGAGGCGCATCAGCACTCGGACCTGCTGGCCTGCGCGGCCGGGGAGGGGCTGCCCCATCCCGCCGAAACCTTCGACCTGATCCTCAGCCACGAGGTGCTCGAACACGTCCGCGATGACCGTCGAGCCGTGGAGGAAATCGTCCGCGCCTTGAAACCTGGCGGGCGGCTGGTACTGTTCGTCCCCAACCGCGGTTATCCCTTCGAGACGCATGGGGTTTACTGGAGGGGGAAATATCATTTTGGCAATATTCCGCTGGTCAACTACCTGCCGCGCAAATGGCGGGACAGGCTCGCCCCCCACGTGCGCGTCTATTCTAAGCGTGATCTTGAAAAATTATTTGCTGGCTTGCCAGTGAAAATCATCGAGCGCACTGTCATCTTCGGCGCGTACGATAACGTTATTGCCCGTTTTGGCAGGCTGGGGAAAGCCTTGCGCTGGCTGCTGCAAACGCTCGAAAAGACGCCGCTGAAGGCGCTGGGGCTGTCACATTTTTGGGTGG
>JALHUM010000265.1 GCA_022865905.1 Anaerolineales bacterium
CCCAGCAAACCCGGCCAGCATGGCGCCGACGAGCTGGAAACCAGCCTGCCAGGCAGAGATTTTCACCCGCTCTGCATCGCGGGAGGCCAGTTCGGGCAGCAGCGCTTCGTAGGGAATGAGGCGAAAGCTATAGGCAATGTTGAAGAGGATGAGAACGACAGCCAGGTACACCCCATTCAATGCCGACTCGGTCGGCCGCGGGGGCAACCAGAGGAGAGTGAAGAATCCGAGCATGGCTGCTGAGCCGGCAAAGATATAGGGCAGGCGGCGGCCCCAGCGGCTGCGCGTCCGGTCGGAGAGGTGGCCGATGGGAAGGCTGACGAGGATGTTGATGACCCGACTGGCCAGCATGATCAGGCTGTACAAAGCTGCTGGAACCAACGGGATACCCTGTCCTTGTGGCGGGAGGTAGAAGTAGAGCAGCCAGCCGTTTACAAAACCCCACAGGGCGGCGCTGCCCAAAGTTAGCGGTGCATAAGCAATGGAGGTCATCTGTCTATTTTAATACTTCCGAAGCCTGGTGGGCTCCGGAAGTCTGGGGAGGCATAGTCACGCTGCGAAGGGCGGCCTGCGGCGGAACCAGGTGCGCCATTCGCGGTTTTCCCAAACGACCAGAATGGGTGAGGCGATGAATATTGAAGAATATGTACCACTCAACAGGCCGACAAGCAATACGACCGCGAATTCGCGCAGGGTGAGGCCGCCAAACAACGCCAGCGCCAGCAGCAGGAATTCGACGGTCATCAACTGTGTGTTGATGGATCGTTGCAGTGTCTGCACAATGGAGTGGTTGACCATTTTCTCGAATTCAAGGCGGCGTAGAACATTGGAGTTTTCACGGATGCGGTCAAAAACCACGATTTTATCCTGCATTGAGAAGCCAATCACAGTCAGCAGAGCGGTCAGGAAGAGAGCGTCTATTTCCCAGCCGAAGAGCAGCGAACCGATCGCCACCAGGCTAAAGACAACGGCTACATCGTGCAGCATGGCGATGATGGCGCACAAGCCCAGGCGGAAGGCATGCTCCACGCGGCGGAAAGCCAGGGTGATGTAAATCAGGATGGCCAGAGCGGCAACACCCACCGCGATGGCAGCGCGGGAGGTTACCTGTTTGCCAATGGACGGGCCGACGCTGTCGAAGCGCAGGACAGTCACCTCGCCCCCGAACTGATCCTTCATGGCGGTGATGACCTGGTCACGAATAGGTTCGTCCATGAAGGCGGAGCGAATCAAGATGGACCCGCTTTCGGTTGTCTGTACCTGGGCATCTCGGGTGCCGAAGTTCTCGTAAAGCGTAAGCACATCTGCCGGTTGGGGAACTGAATCGGACTCAAACTGGACCTCGAGCAGGCTGCCACCCGTAAAGTCAATCGAAAGCGGAAGGTTTTTTTGTGCAGCCTTCACACCCAGAATTATCAAGCCTGGGATGATGATAAGTAGTGACAGGGCAAAGAAGATGTAGCGTTTATTGAGGATATTCATATCAGGCTCCTCTAGATGCCAAACCAGCGGGAATGATTCATGGGTTTGAACCACTGCAAGACCAGCGCCAGCAGGGTGCGGGTGACGAAGATAGCCGTAAACAAGCTGACGATGACGCCGATCGCCAGGGTCAGCGAGAAGCCTTTGACGATGGTCGCACCGAATGTACTGCCAAACCAGAACAGGATGATCGAGGTAATGAGGGCAGCAATGTTCGAGTCGCGGATGGACGACCAGGCGCGTTTCCAGCCTTGATCTACAGCCTGTGCCAGTGTACGGCCGCTGCGAAGCTCTTCCTTCAAACGTTCGAAAATAAGAATGTTGGCATCCAACGCCGCGCCAGTGGAGAGCATAAAACCGGCAATGCCCGGAAGAGTCAATGTGAAGTGGAAGTACTTGAATATGGCAAATGCAATCGCAGCATAAAATAGTATGGAAATGTCGGCAACGATGCCGGGCAGGCGATAATAAAGGGCCATGAACAGGATAACGATAATCATGCCGGCTATGCCTGCGATCAGGCTTTTTTGTAGGGAATCTTCGCCCAAGGTTGGGCCAACGATGCGCGTCTCGACGATTTTCAGCGGGACGGGCAGCGAACCGTAGCGTAATTGAATGGCTAAAGCGTTGGCGCTATCGTTGGTGAAGTTGCCTTGAATGACTCCCTGACCATCGCTGATCTGATTCTTGATGACCGGCACAGAGATGACTTCCTTATCCAGTACGATGGCCAGATACTGGTTGGTGTGGCTGCCGGTGTAATCAGAAAATAGTTGCGACGAATCTGTTTTCAGCACGAAGGAAATCTCGTAGGCGCCGGTGGTGGTGTCGCGGACGACGGTTACGGTCTTGAGGGCCGCGCCGGTCATCGCCGTGTGGTAAATGATCGGCGCTTCGGTGGCAGGTGTGGCCGTTGCTTCGGGTGTGCCGGTCGCGGCGGGCGTAGGAGCTGCCTGTGTGGGGGTGATGGTCGGTGTGGTGGATTCAGGCGTCGAGCTCCCAGAAGGAGTTGTAGAAGATTGGCCGTAGTCGGTCTGAATGATAGTACCTGCCTCCACCGGTGAGGTGCCCATATCCACGAATTCCAATAAGCCGGTTCTTTGCAGAATTGCCAGTACAGCCTCTGAATCTTCAAGCCCGGGAAAATCGCCCACAATGCGGCGGTCGCCAGCAACCTGAATGACGTTTTCGCTCACCCCCAGCGCATTGGTACGGTTTTCGATAATCGTACGGGCAACTGAAATCGCCTCCGCGTCAATGGCCGCATTGGCCGGGAGATCAGCTTCCAACAACACTTGCAGGCCTCCTTGCAGGTCGAGACCCAGGCGCGGGTTGACGCTGCGCTGCATGACAAGTTCGCTGTTGATTGGATTAGTGACTTTGAGTGTATTGCTCGCGTCAATCCAAATGGCCAAAGCGGATATTAATAGTATGATAAACAATCGGGTATACTGATTTCGAAACATACGTCACAATCTCCGTTCATAAAAATACCAGCCAAAGGCTGGCGGTGCGCTGATTATACTCCCATTGAAATGGGGTGGGTAGGGCAGGATTGTGCGAGGTCAAGCACGCTTTGTCGTTTCATCGAGAAAACCCATTACTTGTTGGCAGACTTCCTCGATATTCAATTCGTCTGTATCTAAATAGAAATCAGCATGTTGTCGGGCGTGACTCAACCGCCGCTGCTGCTCGGCGTATTCGGCTTCCGTCCAATCCAGTTTCCGCCGCTGGCAGGTAACCTGATACGAGGCGTCCAGGAAAATCAGGATGTCCGGGTTGGTGATGCGCTGCCACATGTAGGGAACATACGAATGTTCCTGGACGATGGCGCGGGCGCGATAGCCGCGCTGTTTCAAACCTTCCGTCAGTGTGGTTTTTCCAGCCCCGCACGGGCCCACCACGCCGATGACCGTTTCTGCATTACCCCCCATTGATCGGCAGCCGGACGGTCATGCGGCGCACCTCATCGCCCTGGCGTTTCAGCACCTTGAGCACCACCACGCTCATGTCATCTGATGGGCGGCCCTCGTCAAGGTGAGCGGCCTCGTTGAGCAGCGCGTCGGCGATCCCTTGCGGGGAGGGGTCCTGGTCTTCCAGCATGGCTTTCAATGAGGTGCAAACGTCCATCGGCTGGCCGCGCCGCTCGCCGGCGTTCATCAGCCCATCGGTGAAGATGACGATAGTCAGCCCGGCCTCGACGGGGATCTCGGTGATGGCCGGCCGGACGTTGCGCGAGACGCCAATGGGTACCGACTCCGAGCCGAGACAATCAATCCGCTCGCCGCGCGAAATGAAAATGGGCGCCGGGTTGTTGCGGGTGATGACGACGGTGCTGGTCTGCAGGTCCACCGAGACGATGTTCAGCGTGGAGATGACTTTGCCCTTCTTCTCGGTGTAGAGCGAATCGGATGCCGCCCGGGCCGCCGCCCCATCGCGCACGCCCTCGGCCAGCAGCCCGATGACTTTCCGCACGACCAGCATCGAGACGGCTTTTGCGCCCTGCCCGGAAGTCTGCCCGTCTGCCAGCACGATCGAAAGTCCGCCGTTGGGCCGTTCGACGACCTCGAGCGTGTCACCGCTCTCGGACACGGCATATTTGTTGATCTTGGCAACCGCTATCTGGACTTCCATGCCTTCATTTTACTCCAAATCAATAGCGAACGGAGATGGCCGCGGATTCACGCGGACAAAAAATCAGCGTTCCTACGCGTTTTTTCCGCGTCCGAGTTTCCTTGCAAGAAGAAACAAAAGCAGGCTGGATTCTTGCTGCACTGTCTCTTTGCGGACCTCGAACCCGGCGCGCGCGAACAGGTTTTTCAGCTCCGGGTTGAGTTCCCCAGGTTTGCCCGGCGCCTCGCCTGTAAAGCGGAATAACCAGGCTGCCAGCCGTTCGAGCGGACGTTTGCCGGTGATCCACGCGATCGGTAAAATGACCAGCCGGCCGCCCGGCATGAGCACCCGCTGGATCTCTGTCAGCGTGGGTGGGTCGAAGATGTATTCACTGGGGAAGGTAAGCGCCACGTTCTGGAAAGCATTTCGCCTGAAAGGCAAGCTCTGTGCGAGGCCGCGCGATAAATTGGTCTTTATCCCTTTCTTGCGCAGACGGCGCGCGGCCTGGCGGCTCATCTGGCGGCTTTCATCCAGGCCGAAAACCTGAAAGCCGGCCTCGTGCAAGGCCAATTGCAAATGTCCCGTCCCGTGGCCAAGCTCCAGCACACGCTGATTTTCGATGTAAGGGAGTATGGAACGCACCCACTCGTTCCAATGTCCGAGCGAAACCACCGCCGCGACCAGGTCATACATCCAGGCGAACTGGTGATAGAGGAGAAAAAAGATGGGGTGGAGGATGAATTGTATGATGCGCATGGCTGTATTTATTTGCTCCTGCATATTTTACCGCTATAGCGAACATTCGAAAACTTGCCGCCAGGACCACCGAGGACTCGAAGTCCACGGCTCAAGTTAACAAAGTCCGCTGCCTGTCCTGGCCGGACAAGCCAGGGAAGCGGACAGAAAACCTTTATCTCAGGACAGAAACCGGTTTTGCAGCTGACTTCAGACAGCTTTCAGCCCCCGCCCTCACCCGGCCGGGGTGTTGTTACTTTGATATTCCCGTCAACCGTCAAATTACATTAACACACTGTGAGAAATTGCGCGATAATAATCAATAGGAAATACATATTCAGAGATAGGGAATAATATGAACAGAATATGCACCACTATAATCTTATGCTTGGCAACAATCTTAATGGCCGCCTGCGCACCGTCACAGAAGGCAATCCAGACGGCTATTGCAGAGACACAAGCGGCCGTCCCGACTATCACAACAATCGCCACATTCACGTTAACCCCTCCCCCTCCCCCGACTCCAACTCCGACACGCACCCGAATACCTCCGACTCAAAAACCTACGATGACAACCTACATTCTTGAGACTGGTTGGTGTTTATTGGACGCCGGAGACTCTGGCAATATAGACCCAAAGACTGTCCAGAGTCATGGAGTTAATATCTGCCCTTTGGTAAAGCGAGAACAAGTACAAATTGCTCCAAATTATCAAGTAGAACTTACGTTGTGGAATGGAGATGGAAAATATGAACCCTGGTGCGCCCTCTTTTCTTTGGATGGCACATTCATTATGTCTGACGTGGATACTACCGGGAGCGGGAAAGTCACCTGCATGCCATAATGATCCGTTTCGCCTAAGTCGCCGCCTACATTCTATTGCTTGTAGACCTTAACAATCCCCTCACCCGGCGGGGGATGTTCCTTAGAACAAATATAGTTTCTGTAATATTATTAGTATTGTGTTCTTGTTCTAACAATGCTAAAATGTAGTACAAAAGGCCTAGCGGAGAAGAGAAGCCCATCAGTTTATGGGGTGCTCCGTTTGTTGTGGTATTGGGCGCTTTGTTGAAAACGAAGCCGATGCCGAAAGAAAAAAGGGAAAAGAATGGCAGAAAAGAAAAAGCCTGAAGGAAAAAAGGTAATTCAAATAAAATGGGGACCGGCTGATGATCTACCGGCACTTTATGCGAACCATTTATTTATTTCTCATGGCGGAGAACATGAATTCCATTTGATCTTCGGTCATCTTACCCCGCCAATTGGATTCTCTGAACAAGAATATCCAAATTTATTAGAGATAAAGCCAATAAGTCAGATAGTCTTAAGCCCAGAAGCTATGAGAAATTTTGTCAAGGTAATGGGCGAGAATCTACAAAGGTATGATGAAAGACACAAGGATAAAGGTGGTGACAAATGAACAAAACGTTTACAGAATGGAGTGTTACCACAACAAAAGTGCCAATAACTAATTTCATTGGCACAACAGATGTCTCGCTGGCCGAGTTAGCTATGCGTCAGGTTAATAGATTCTTTGAGAATTTAGGGGAAAACGAGGAAGAACTATTACAACGGTTTGAGCAGAATAGGGGAGAAGCCTTTGAGCGATTTTACGGCTCAATGGATGCTCACGGCTAATAGAATAGTAATTGATGCAAGCGCCCTAATGGCCGCCTGCATATCCTCGGCGGGGGCATCCAGGGAATTATACAGACTGGCAACTGAGGGCCGTGTTGTTTTAATTCTATGTGATTACACAATACACGAAGTAAGATATAGTCTTAAGAGGGAAAATCACACACAAGCTTTAATCTGGTTTGATATTTCTCTCGCGGATCTGCAATATGAACATGCACCAAACCCATCGCGCAGTGAAGTGAAAAAGAGTCTTTCGCTAATAAGAGACGATCCTAACGACGTTCCCTATTTGGTGTTGGCTAAAGAAACTGGAGCGGATTTTATTGTCTCCTTCGATCATCACCTGCTTGATCTCGGCCAATACTCTCTTAAAGACCGTCAAATTCCTATAATGAAACCCGGGGATTGTTTGAAAAAATAAAGGCAGCTTTTTAGCCGCATTTATTGGTTATTGTCTCTTTATAAACCAGTCTTTTTTCTTCGATCCTCCCCCGCCCGAATAAGGCGGGTGATTTTATCCCCTATTGACAGTTTCAGCGGTATATACTCTTAGGAGTAAAACAAGGGTTTGACCGCGACAGATCAAACCCTTGAGCGCGTTTTTTCAAGTAGCCTATGGGTTACTATTCGAGTTCTACGAACCGGTTTCGACTGTGCCGCGCTTGCGCGAGATGGCCTTCTTGGTAGCCTCGATCACTTCACCGCCGCGCGTTTTGACCTCTTGAGCCAGCTTCTCGTAGTTCGCGCGTGCTTCAGCCGCGGTTGCTTCCGCGCGGGCCAGCGCCTCTTCGGCGCTTTGAGAGGCCTTGTCACGCAGCTCGATGCTTTTCTCCTTGAGCAGTGTGCGCGTCTCTTCGCCGGATTGCGGGGCCAAGAGCAAGGCCGCCACTGCGCCGGTCAAGCCGCCGACGACAAACCCGATCAGGAACGCTCCAAAATCATCATGGTCAGACATTTTATCTCTCTCCTTTCACGGAATTAGAACAGGTA
>JALHUM010000266.1 GCA_022865905.1 Anaerolineales bacterium
AAGCATACCCGAAGGGTGCGAAGCCGCCCGCACACCCCCCCCCGCTCCCCAGTTTATTGAGATGATACTTTGGAAGTTTCTATTCAGGAGATGAACTATGGAACAAGAAACCGGTACTTTTGCCGTCAAGAAAGGGCTGGCACAAATGCTCAAGGGCGGCGTTATCATGGACGTGGTCACGCCCGAACACGCCAGGATCGCCGAGGAAGCTGGTGCGTGCGCAGTGATGGCGCTGGAACGCGTCCCGGCCGATATCCGCGCCCAGGGCGGCGTCGCCCGCATGTCGGACCCAGACCTGATCCTCAAAATCATGGACATGGTCAGCATCCCGGTCATGGCCAAATGCCGCATCGGGCACTTCGTCGAGGCGCAGATTTTGGAAGCCATCGGCGTGGATTACATTGACGAGTCCGAGGTGCTGACCCCCGCCGACGAAGCCCATCACATCAACAAACACGGGTTCAAAATCCCCTTTGTTTGCGGCTGCCGCAATCTCGGCGAGGCGCTGCGACGGATCGGCGAGGGCGCGGCCATGATCCGCACCAAAGGCGAGGCAGGGACGGGCGACGTGGTCGAGGCTGTCCGTCACGCCCGCGCCGTGCTGGGCGAGATCCGCCGCCTGACGACCATGGCCGAGGAAGAGCTGATGGCCTATTCCAAGGAGATCGGCGCGCCGTACGAGCTGGTCAAGGAGACCAAAGAGCTGGGCCGCATGACGGTGGTCAACTTTGCCGCTGGCGGCATCGCCACACCCGCCGACGCGGCCATGATGATGCAGCTCGGCGTGGATGGCGTCTTCGTCGGCTCGGGCATTTTCAAGTCCGGCGACCCGGCCAAGCGCGCCGCGGCCATCGTCAAGGCGACCACGCACTTCCGCGATGCGGGCATCCTGGCCGAGGTCAGCAAAAACCTCGGCGAGCCGATGGTCGGGATCAATGTCTCACAGATGCCCGAAGGCGAGAAGATCGCGGGACGAGGCTGGTAAGAGCCAGTGTTCAGTGATCAGTTATCAGTGATCAGTCACTGATGACTGATTACTGTTCACTGATTACTCAGAAACAGCGCAGAATATGAAGATTGGAGTGTTAGCCCTCCAGGGCGATTTCGCCGAACATATCACCATGCTCAAGCGCCTGGGCGTTGAGACGGCCGAGGTGCGCCTGCCAGCCCATCTTGAGAGTCTGGATGGCCTCATCATCCCTGGAGGCGAATCGACCACCATCGGCAAGCTGTCTGTGGATTTCGGCCTGCTGGAACCGCTGCGCAAATTCGGTAAAAAGCACGCCATCTGGGGCACGTGCGCCGGGGCGATCTTCCTCTCGAAGGACGCCCGCCGCGACCAGCCCTTGCTCGGCTTGATGGACATCACGGTGGCGCGCAACGCTTTTGGCCGCCAGGTAGACTCCTTCGAGGCCGACCTGGTCATCGGACCGCTCAAGCAGGCTACTAACACCACCGCGCCTTACCATGCCATCTTCATCCGCGCCCCCATCATCGAATCGGTGTCTGGCAAAGCGAAGATCATCTCCACCCTTCCAGATGGCCGCATCGTGACTGCAATGCAAGGCAAGCTGCTGGCTACGTCGTTCCACCCGGAATTGACGGATGATTTGCGTTTTCACGAGTATTTCCTATCTCTGGCAAAATTAAGAAACAAGTAACGAGAAACAAGGTACACTCGTCACTCATTTCTGGTTATCTGGCAACTATGCCTGTAAGATCGCTCGACCTCCTCGACCTGCCCTCCCTGCCGCGCTACCGCCGCGACGTGCTCTCGCTCGACAGCGCACAGACCTTGACGCGCGGCAATCCGTTTGGGGCGGTGGCGCTGCTGGCCTACCTGAACCCGCGCCGACATATCTATACCGCCGTCTGCAGCGGGGATGGTCTATCCTTGATGGGACAGGTCGTCCAGAGCGAAGGCGAGAGTTTCGCACGCCTGACCTTCCTGGCTCCCAACGAATTTCTCGGCGCGGGCGAAGTCCCCCTTCTCGACCATCTCGCCAGGCAGGCCGGAGGCTGGGGCGCGCTGCACTTGCTGGCAGAAGTGGATGAGCGGTCGAAGGCTTTCAAATCCCTCCGGCAAGCAGGGTATGCCATGTACGCCTGGCAGCGTGTCTGGAAGCTGGACATCCCGACGACACTCGTCGCTGGAGACTGGCGTGAAGCAACCTCGCGCGACCTGGTCGCTGTACAGGGCCTCTACAGCCAGATCGTCCCGGCGCTGATCCAACCAGTCGAAATCATGCCGCGTAAGCCCGTTGGTCTGGTCTGCCGCGCAAATGGCGAAGTGCAGGCCTACGTCGGCCTGACTTACGGCCCGGCCGGCATCTGGGCCCAGCCGCTGATCCACCCAGCCGCCGAGGCTGTCCCCGAACGAATCGCGGCGCTTTTGCTCGAGCTTCCCGACCGGCGCGAGCGTCCCGTCTACGTGTGCGTGCGCTCGTACCAGGCCTGGCTGGAAGGGGTGCTGGAAGAGCTGGGCGCGGAGGCAGGGCCGAGACAGGCCGTGATGGTCAAGCGGCTGGCGAAACTGCAGAAGATCGAGGAAAAAATCCCCGCCATGGAAAAAGCCCTCAAGCCCGCCGCTCCGATTGCAAGCTCGACGGAAATACTGTATAGTGGTAGCCATAGTTCGGGCTACCATAGTAGTAGCTCGGAGAGCTACTATAGTGGTAAAGAGAAGGAATGAAGGACACCGACATTCAGAAAGCCGTTCATAAAATCAACCTGCGCGACCAGAAGAGCGATTTTTCTTATTGGCAGAGTCAACCGCCCGCCGCGCGCCTCGCCGCGCTGGAACAAATCCGCCGGGAATACCATCGTTGGAGATACGGTGCTGAACCAAGATTTCAGAAAGTTTATACAATCGTTAAACGATAATGGCGTCCGCTATCTGGTCATCGGCGGCTATGCAGTTGCCTTTCACGGCCACCCGCGTTACACCAAAGACATGGCTGTCTGGATCGCGATGGATGCCGAGAATGCCGCGAATATGGTCAAGGCTTTGGAGCAATTCGGCTTTGCGTCGCTGGGTCTCCAGGCAGCAAATTTTCTCACGCCAGACCAGATCGTCCAGTTAGGTTATCCTCCCAATCGAATTGACGTGATTACAACCGCTGCCGGTGTAGAGTTCGAAACCTGCTTCAACGCGCGTGTCCAGTCCGATGTAAACGGCGTTCTGGTCAACTTCATTGACCTGGAAAGCCTGAAGCGCAACAAAAGTGCCGTAGGGAGACACCAGGATTTGGCGGATGTGGAAAATTTGAAGGAATAGCACCCAGTAAGCTGCCGCGCTGGTAGCATACAAGAAATACCAATGACTCAATTGAAAATCACCGACGACCTCGACGACCTGCTCAACGTTCTCCCTGAAAAAATCGTTGCGGCCGTCCATAAAGCCAATAACTACGACGATCTGCTCGAAATCATCCTCGACCTGGGGCGCGTCCCCACGGCGCGCTTCGTTGACCGCGAGGTCGTCCTGAGCCAGAAAGAAGTCACGCGTACCGAAATTGACTTTGTGGACGAGCGCATCGGCGAGTTCGACGCCGACAACCGCGCCGGCCTCGAACGCACCCTCCATCGCATCTCCGCCATCCGCAACCGGCGCGGCCACATCGTCGGCCTAACGCTGCGCGTCGGGCGCGCCGTCTACGGCACGGTGGACATCATCCAGAATATCGTCGAGTCGGGCAAGTCGCTGCTCATCCTCGGCCGCCCGGGCGTAGGCAAGACCACCCTGCTGCGCGAGGCCGCTCGCATCCTGGCTGAGAGCAAGCGCGTCATCGTCGTGGACACTTCCAACGAGATCGGCGGCGACGGCGACGTGCCGCATCCCGCCGTGGGCAAGGCGCGCCGGATGCAGGTGCGTGAACCCATGCTCCAGCACGAGGTGATGATCGAGGCGGTCGAGAACCACAATCCCGAAGTCATCGTCATTGACGAGATCGGCCGCGAGCTGGAAGCCGCCGCCGCCCGCACCATCGCCGAGCGCGGCGTGCAGCTCATCGGCACCGCCCACGGCAACACCCTCGACAACCTGCTGCTCAACCCGACCCTCTCCGACCTGGTCGGCGGCATCGAAGCCGTCACCCTCTCCGACGAGGAAGCCCGCCGCCGCGGCACGCAGAAGACCGTCCTCGAACGGCGCGCCCCGCCCACCTTCGACATGCTGGTCGAGATCCAGCAGCGCGACCGGCTGGCCGTCCACAAGGACATCGCCGAGTCGGTGGACGCTCTGCTGCGCGGCTACCCCCTCCCGCCGGAGATCCGCACACGGAACGCCGATGGGCAGATCCGCATCGAGAAGGCCGCGCCCGTCGCCAGTTCCAGACCCGAATCCGAGTTCCGCATCGAGAACGGGAAAGGGCCGCGCCGGACCCTTCGACAGGCTCAGGGCGACGCCTCTTACCCGTCCGCCGTATCGGAGCCTGTGTCTACCCCCTATCCTGTATCTGCGCGCACGCCCTTGCAGCCGGTGCGCGTCTACCCTTACGGCGTGGCCCGTAACCGGCTGATCCAGGCTGCCAAGCGGTTAGGAGTGCCGGCGGTGGTGGCGAGAGACGTGGGCGAGGCGAACGTGCTGGTGACGCTGCGCTCGTACTATCGCGACCGCCAGCAGACGGTGATGGACGCCGAGCATCGCGGCATGCCAATTTACGTTCTGCGGGCCAACACGGTCAGCCAGATCGAGCAGTTTTTGAGCGACCTGTTCAACCTCTCGGAAGTGCAACCACTCCCGGGCGAACTGGAGAGCGTGGCGCAGCAAACCCAGGCCGCTATCGCCGCGGTGCTCAATGGCGAGCGCTGGGTTGACCTGCCCGCTGGCCCGGCCACCGCGCGTCGCCTCCAACATGAGATGGCGCGTCAGGCGGAATTGGTCTCGCACTCCTACGGCAAAGAGCCGAGGAGGCATGTGAGAATCTTTAGGGAGTAACCAGTCATCAGTGATCAGTATTCAGTATACAGTCACTGATAACTGATCACTGAATACTGATCACTATGTTCATCACTCTCGAAGGCCCCGAAGGCTCCGGCAAGACCTCGCACCTTCAACCCCTGGCCGAATGGCTGGCGGGAAAGGGCTACCGCGTCCACACGGCGCGCGAGCCGGGTGGCACATCCATCAGCGAGCAAATCCGCGCCGTCATCCACGATTTGAAGAATACCGAGATGCACCCGCACACGGAGACGCTTCTCTACCAGGCCGCGCGGGCGCAAATCGTGGAGCAGGTCATCCGCCCGAAATTGGCCAAGGGCTATATCGTGCTGTGCGACCGCTACGCCGATTCGACCCTGGCCTACCAGGGCTACGGCCACCAGCAAAACCTGGAGGAGGTGCGCGCCCTCATCCGCTATGCTACCGGAGGGTTGGTGCCAGATTTGACGATTTTACTGGATGTGGACGTGGAGGTGGGATTAAAACGAAAAACAAAGAATGACACTGAGTGGAACCGGCTGGACGCGTATGATTTGGAATTCCATCAGCGCGTGCAGGCTGGCTACCTGGAGATGGCAAAGCAGGAGCCGGGAAGGTGGGTGGTGGTGGATGCGGGGAAGGAGTGGGAGAAGGTGCAAAAACAACTCCGCAGGATAATCTTGAAGAAGCAGGCTGAATCTGAAATTCGATTGACCCCACAAACCTTGCGCTAAGGAGATTCTCATGCTCGAAATGGAAACCAAACTCGCCGCACTCAAAGCCCGCTTAGCCGAAATCTCTGATCTGGATCATGCGGCGGCCGTCTTAGGCTGGGATCAAGCCACCTACATGCCACCCGGCGGCGCGGAAGCGCGCGGCCGCCATTTGGCCACGCTGGCAAAGCTCTCGCAGGAAAAATTCATTGACCCGGCGGTCGGCAAGTTGCTGGATGATCTGCGATCCTACGAAGAAAGCCTGCCCTATGATTCCGACGAGGCCAGCCTGATCCGCGTGACGCGCCGCGATTACGAACGCGCCATCAAGGTCCCGCCTGAGTTCGTGGGACGTTTTTCTGCCCACGGCGCCGCTTCCTACCAGGCGTGGACGGAGGCGCGTCCGACCAATAACTTTGCCCGCCTCCGCCCGCTGCTCGAAAAGACGCTCGACTTGAGCCGCGAAATGGCGAACTTCTTCCCCGGTTACGAGCACATCGCCGATCCCTTGATTGGCTTCGCCGATTACGGCATGAAGGCTGCCTCGGTGCGCGCCCTGTTCGCCGAGCTGCGCGAGAGGACGGTCCCCATCGTCCAGGCCATCACCTCGCAGGCTCCAGCGGAGGATGCCTGCCTGAAGAAGCACTATCCCGACGCCGGGCAGATGGCTGTTTCCGAGTTGATCATCAAGCGCCTGGGCTACGATTACAAGCGTGGCCGAATGGACAAGACCCACCACCCTTTCACGACCGAATTTTCCATTGGTGACGTGCGCATTACGACCCGCGTCCAGGAAAACTGGCTGGGGGATTGCCTGTTCAGCGCCATCCACGAGGCCGGCCACGCCATGTACGAGCAGGGCGTAGACAAGGCCTACGAGGCCACGCCGCTGGGCAGCGGCACCTCGGCCGGGGTGCACGAGGCGCAATCCCGCCTGTGGGAGAACGTGATCGGGCGCAGCCGCGGCTTTTGGGAGTACTTCTACCCTGAGCTGCAGAAAACCTTCCCCGAACAGCTCGAGGATGTCTCCCTGGAGACTTTCTACCGCGCCGTCAACAAGGTCGAGCGTTCGCTCATCCGCGCGGACGCTGACGAGGTGACCTACAACCTGCACATCATGCTGCGCTTCGACTTCGAGCTGCAAATGCTGGAGGGCAAGCTGGCCGTCAAAGACTTGCCCGAGGCCTGGCACGAACGCTTCCAAGCGGATTTTGGCCTCCGCGCCCCGGATGACCGCGATGGCGTACTGCAAGATGTGCATTGGTTTGCAGGCCTCATTGGCGGCGTCTTCCAGGGCTACACGTTGGGAAATGTACTGGGCGCGCAGTTCTACGCCGCGGCGCTCGAGGCACACCCTGAGATCCCGGACGACATGTGGCAGGGTAAATTCGATACCTTGCACGCCTGGCTGATAGAGAATATCTACCGGCATGGGCGCAAGTACACGGCTGAGGAGCTGGTTCAGCGCATCACCGGCGACCCGATCTCGATTGAGCCTTATATCCATTATTTGCGCGAAAAGTACGGCGAGCTGTATGAGATTTAGTGACGAGTGAGTAAAGAGTAACGAGTGAACAGTAATAAGTGATAAGTGGCGAGTGAAAAGTGCGACGTGTGATCTGGGCTATCCCGTTGGTGCTGAGCGCCTTTCTTGCAAGCTGCGTCCGCTCTGCCAGCTCTCCGCCGGTTGAGAGCGCTCCTGGAGCTGTGACGGCGACCATTTTCCCAGCCATTACGCCAACGATCATCCCAGCGGAATTTCCTCTCGACCTGGGGAGTACCTGGATCTACGATTACAGTGCCTACACCGCAGCTAGCGAGGCGATATGGAACGTCACAGTCACGATTGTCGCTGTCACTATCCGTGATGGTTTCCTGATTGCCGAGGTCGAGCAGGCCGCCATACTCAAAGCAGGTGATGCATCCAGTCACCTTTTGAATGAGCCGATGGTGGGACATTTCTGGTATCTTTTCGACGGAGGCCATCTCTACAAACAATCCGAGGAACCTGACCCGGCGCACGCTGCGGACGCCTGGCTCGAACTGGTCTTCCCGCTCGGCGGATCGGGCTGCTGGTTTCCGGACGCCCGTCAGCGGGGCGAAATGAACGGTGTGACGCCCGCGTCCGGACCGGTACCGGGCTGCCGGTCCGTAAGTGGCGAACCACATCCTGTCGAAGTACCGGCCGGGAAGGTCGAGGCTTGCATAGATGTAGTCACGTATTACAATTCCGGCCCGACTTTTCTCACCTTCTGCCCGGGCGTCGGCATCGTTGCCACACGCCACGATCACAGCGGGTCGCAGTTTGGTTATCATTCTGCGTTGACCGGTTACCTTTTGCCCGCATCGAATGGGGGGACGCCGTGACGCTGACCATCCTCCCCGTCCAGACGGAGGCCGACAAGCGCGCCTTCTACAAGTTCGCCTTCCGCGTCTACCGCGATGACCCGCATTGGGTGCCGCACCTCTGGCCGGGGAAAAAAGCCTACCTCGATAAAAAGGCAGCCTTCTTCTCCTACGGTGAGGGGGAGTTCTGGCTGGCGAAAGAGGGCAAAGAAATCGTCGGCACGATTGGCACAGGTATCAATCACTCCCGCAACCGCGACATGAACTGGAAGGCGGGTCTTTTTGGCTTCTTCGAGGTGCTGCCGGAGCGGTATGACGCGGCCAAGGCCATGTGGGATTTTGCCTGCGACTGGTGTCGCCAGCGCGGCCTGACCGAACTGCAAGGCCCCTATAGTTTCTCCGGCGAGGACGATCACGGCTTTCTCATCCAGGGTTTCGATACCCTGCCGTCCATCATGATGGGGCATACGCCGAAATACTATTCCGAATTCGCCGAAAGATATGGCTTCGAGAAGCTGCTCGACACACAAGCCTATCGCTACGACCTCTCGCGGATTGACTTCGACGTGAACAAGGGACCGGAAATTGTTCACAAGATCGCCGCGCGCTGCCGCGAGCGGCACAGCGGGGCCGCCATTCGCATCCCGAAGATGAAAGACTGGGAGGTCGAGGTGGTCAAACTCCACACCGTTTACAATACCTCGCTGGCGGTTCTGCCGGAATTTTCCCCAACCGAATTGACCGAGTTCAAGGCGCAAGCGGATTCCCTGCAAGAGATCATTGACCCAGAGCTGGTCTTCATCGCCGAAGTGGATGGGAAGGCAGTTGGTTTCGCGCTAGGTCTGCCCAACATCACCGAGGCCTTGAAGTATGCCAAGGGACTCCAGCATCCGTGGGACTACGTCCGCTTCGCCCTGGCGCAAAAGAAAATCAAGAGCGCCAGTTTCAAGATCATGGCGATGGATCCGGCTTACTGGGGCTACGGGCTGGACGCGCTGATGATCCTCGAAATGGGCAAAGCGATCATCCGCAAGGGTTACACCTGGGTGGATGCCTCCCTGACCGGCGAATTCAACCCGCAAACCAATAAGCTGGCAACGCGCCTGGGGGCGTATGTGTACCGGAGATACCGGGAGTACCGGCTGAAGTTGTAGGTGCGAACACGGTATCGCATCGTCTCCGACGATGCGATGCCGGTGCAACGCCGTGTCAGAGAAACGGCACTCGGTGTTCGTATCAAGGAGTCTATCGTCTTCGACGATGCGCTGCTTGTGCAAGGCTGTGTCAGAGACACGGCACTCCGCAATGATTGGAGATTTTCCTCCCACTTTTATCCAACGAAACGTGGTATATTTTTATTCTGGAATGGCATAGTTTGGTTCTGCCAGCAATGCTCTCCGACGACGAGTATCTTTCTGTGCCGCTGATAGAGGTGTTCGTTTTGCTTTTCATCTTGCTTATCCTGTGTATATCCTGATTGGTTTCGGCCTATCTGGATTAGGGATAAACAAAGCTTGAGAGTGTGCTATGAAAAATAAAGATAAGAACCAACCCACGCGAAGCGAGGGAAAGATAAAGCCGCGCGTCCGACCTGCAAAAGTGGAACAATCCGAAGAGGAGCGCAAGCAGGCGGAGGAGGCACTGCGTGAGAGCGAGGAAAAGTATCGCAGTCTGGTAGAACGCGCAAATGACGGCATTACGATCATTCAGGGTGGTGTTGTAAGGTTCACAAATACAAGTCTGGTAGAAATGTGGGGGGGGACGGTTGAGGAGGTGCTTGAGACCCCCTTCGCCAACTATATCCATCCCGATGAACTCCCTGCCATGCTAAAGCGTTATCAGCAACGTATGGCTGGCGAAGACATCCCGTCATTATATGAGACGGTTCTCCGGCGCAGGGATGGTAGTAAGGTGTATGTAGAAATAAACGCAGGGGTGATTGCCTATCTTGGCAAGCCTGCTGACCTTGTCACGGTTCGCGACATTACCGAGCGCAAGCGGGCCGAAGATGCGGTCCTCCAGCGGGCTGAAGAGCTGGCCGCGCTCCAGGCAACCGTGCTCGAAATCGCCAGCCCGCACGATCTACCCAGTTTACTCCATACTATCGTCGAGCGCGCCGCGCGCCTCCTGAACGCAAATAGCGGCGGGATGTATTTGTGCGATCCGGCCAGGGATGAAGTCCGCTGCGTGGTGAGTTACAACACCCCTCGCGATTACATTGGCACAGTACTGAAATACGGTCAAGGCGCAGCCGGTACCGTGGCCCAGACCAGAAAGCCTCTTATCATTGATAATTATCGTACTTGGAGTAAACGGGCGGATGCTTTCGAGAAAGAGCAGCCCTTCTCGGCCGTGCTCAGCGCGCCGATGATCTGGCAGGGGCAAGTGATCGGGGTGATCCACGTATTGCATAGTATGGAAGGCCGCCTTTTCAGCCAGGCTGACGTGGATTTGCTGACCCGGTTTGCCAATCATGCGGCGGTGGCTGTCGTGAACGCCCGCTTGTACGATGGGGCGCAGAAAGAGATCGCCGAGCGCAAACAGGCGGAAAACGAGCTGCGCGAAAGTGAGCAGAGGTATCGTCAGTTAACAGAACAGGCAGCGGATGGCATTTGCCTCCTTGATCCAGGTGGAAATTTTATCCTGGTGAATTCACGAATGTGTGAAATGCTCGGATATACGGAGAGCGAACTATATCAGCTTAACATTGTAGATAGCTATCCTCCAGAACTAAGGGAAGAAGCCAGAAACCGTCTTGCTCTTATTCAAGGAGGCCAACGTCTCAGGTTTGAACGCTCGGTGCTTCGGAAAGATGGCAAGGTATTTCTTGTGGAGGGCAGCGCAGTAAGATTGGAGGACGGAAGAATGCAGGGTATCCTCCACGATATCACCGAGCGCAAGCGGGCGGAGGAGGAAATCAGGCAACACAACGAAGAACTTTTACTGCTCAATGCCATCAATCAGGCCGTCAACCGCGGCGAGGGCCTGGAGACCATCATCCGATTAATCGCCAAGGGAACCGGATCTCTTTTCAATTCCTTTGGCGCGACCCTGCACCTGCTCAGCCCCGATCGGCAGCGCTTGGTGATGCAAAATCTGGCCCTCCCGACCGCTCTTGTGAAGAAGATTGAAAAGTTGATCGGAATTTCCATCCCCCACATCGAACATGACCTGCAGGCTGTCCATCCATACCGTCAGGTTTTGGAAAGCGGCAGGTCGCAAGTGATCAATGACCCTGAAGACATTCAGGAATTCACAGCCGCTTACCTCTTGGCCGCACCTTTGCCGGAGAAGATACGTACCATGCTGAAGCGACTCGTTCCTACCATTGTAAAATCGCTTGGTTATCGGTCCGTACTGACCGTCCCGATGATAGCAGATGACGAGATCATTGGTACTCTGGATATAGGAAGACGGGAGCCATTTACTGAGGAGGATGCGAAACGGCTGGAGACTATTGCCAACCAATTGACAACGGTTATCAAGCGCAACCGAACAGAGGAAAAGCTGCAAGAGTCGGAAAAGCAGTATCGTTCACTCTTCGAAAATGTCCCGACTGGCGTTTACCGGACAACGCCCGATGGCCTGATCCTGGCGGCAAATCCTGCCCTGGTCAGTATCCTGGGATATGACTCGGAAGAAGAGCTTCTTAAATCCAATATCCCTGACTTATATCTCGATCCAGAAGAGAGAAAGGATCTGGTAGGTCAGTTTCAAGTAAACGATGTAATCCGCAATGTGGAAATCGGCTTGAAGCGCAAGGACGGCACACCCATCATCGCCCTCGACAACACCCGCGCTGTGCGCGATGAGCACGGAGAGGTTTTGTACTCCGAAGGTACGCTCACCGATATTACCGCCCTCAAGCAAGCAGAAGCGATGTCGGAGCGCCAGGCGGACGAGCTGCGCCAAAGATACACCGAACTGACCCTGCTCTACGAGGCCGGCCTGACCATCAACCGTGAACTCAACCCTCGCTTGCAGTTGGAGACATTGTTCAAGACCGCCATGCAAGCCTTGCAGGCGGATCACGCCGAATTCTCTCGCCACGACGCGGCGAGAGGGATCGTACAGTTCGAACTCGGCATCGGATACAGACCTGAAGTTCTGGAAAAGCTGCGTGCTCTGGTCGCTCATGACGGTGAGGCGCAAGGCTTGATCGGGATGGTAGCCCAGGATCGCCAGCCGCTCAACCTGCCGGATGTGCACGCCGATCCGCACTATATTGAGATTGATCCCGAAATTCGCTCAGCGTTGTGGGTGCCGGTGGCGCGCGAGAAGGAATTGCTCGGCGTGCTAGGCGTCTTGAGCACCCGCCCGAATGCCTTTAGCGATCAACACGAACGACTGCTCTCGCTTTTTGCGAACCAGGCTGCGGTCGCCTTGGAGAATGCCCGCCTGTTCGCAGAGACCGGCCGCCGACTCAAGCGCGTCCAGGCCCTGCGCACGATTGACATGGCCATCAGCAGCAGCCTCGATTTGCAGGTCACTTTCGATATTTTCCTCGAGCAGGTTACGCAGGAACTTGGCGTCCATGCGGTGGACATCCTCAAGTTCGACCCGCACATGCAAACCCTGGAGTTCGCGGCCGGACGCGGCTTTCGCACCACCGCTATCCAAAAGAGCTATTTCCGGCTCGGGGAAGGTTTGGCCGGAAGGGCTGCGCTCGAGCGGCGCATCCTCCACATCCCTGATTTGGCCGCCGAACAGGACGGAGTTGTGCGTACACTCCAATTCGAGAATGAGGGTTTTACAGCTTATTTTGGTGTGCCGCTGATTACCAAGGGCCAGGTCAAGGGCGTTCTCGAAATTTTTCATCGCGAACCCTTCACAACAGGTCAAGACTGGATTGACTTTCTGGAAATTCTGGCCGGGCAGGCTGCTATCGCCATTGACAATGTCACGTTGTTCAATGACTTGCAGCGCTCGAACGTGGAGTTGACACTGGCTTATGACGCTACCATCGAGGGCTGGTCACACGCTCTCGACCTGCGCGACAAAGAAACCGAGGGTCACACCCAGCGCGTCGCCGACCTGACCCTGCGCCTGGCGCAGGCAATGGGCGTGAGCGACCATGAGCTGATACACATCCGCCGCGGGATGCTGCTGCACGATATTGGCAAGATGGGCATCCCGGATGAGATCCTGCGTAAACCTGCTTCGCTCGACGAGCAGGAGTGGGTGGTCATGCGCCAGCATCCGCGCTACGCCTATGACATGCTCTCACCCATCAGTTATCTGCGCCCGGCGTTGGATATCCCTTACTGCCATCACGAAAAATGGGACGGCAGCGGTTACCCGCGCGGCCTGGCCGGGGAGCAGATTCCGCTGGCGGCGCGCCTCTTCGCTGTGGTGGATGTCTACGACGCGCTTACCTCCGACCGGCCCTACCGCGAGGCCTGGTCGCGCAAGAAGGCATTGGAATACATCCAGCAACAGGCGGGCCAGCATTTCGACCCGGAAATTGTCAGCACCTTTCTGGGGATGCCCGCCCTGCACGAATTGTGGAGCGGTGACAAAATCAGCCAAACCTAAGACGTTTGTCATTTGACACCGAGCTGCCAATAAAGTAATTTAAGCACGCAACGAAAATTTGGTGTACCAGGAGAAATAACCTATGGCAATGAAAATCACCGAAGAGTGCATCGCCTGCGGCGCGTGCTTGCCGGAATGCCCCACCAATTCGATCAGCGAAGGCGATGGCGTCCTGTACGTCATTGACGCCATCACCTGCGTGGAGTGCGTCGGTCACCATGACTCGCCGCAATGCGTCTCCGTTTGCCCGGTGGAGTGCATCCTCAAGGCCGGATAGCGTTTGACACCCGCTCTTGAGCGGGATATAATCTCTTCCAACTGAATATTATGGCCTTCGGGGCAGGGTGAAATTCCCGATCGGTGGTACAGCCCACGAGCCTGTGCTGTAGTAACGGCTTCAGCCGTTCGAACGATTAAAGTCGTCACTACAAAATGGGCATGAACTGGTGAAACTCCAGAGCCGACGGTTACAGTCCGGATAGAAGAAGGTACGCGCTGACCCATGCCGGGTCCAGTTTGCCATGCTTGCCCCGAAAACGGAATCGTTTTCGGGGCTTTCTGGCAGATGGGATCCGCGCCGGTCATATTCCCCTTGCCCCGCAGGTAGCCCTGTGGGGCAGTTGTTTTTCCCAGGATGCGCTACAGCTGCCGTCGCCGGCGGCGTGGACGCCGCCGAAAGCCTGAAACTATGGACTCAAACCTCCTCCGCAAACCCTCTCACATTCCGCGCCGCCGCAGCTATTGGAGCGTGGCCTTCTCATTGGCCTTCGCCCTGGCTGCCTGGTGGATCGTCAGCCGCGCCTCGAGCCTGCCTGCCTTCATCCTGCCCTCGCCCGGCCAGGTCTGGACCCGTTTCCTACGCGCCCTCACCGATGGCAGCCTGCTCCTGAACACTGCTGTGACGTTGGAAGAAGTCTTGCTGGGCCTGCTGGCCGGGACGGTCTTTGCCAGCGCGCTGGGATACTTGCTGGCCAAGTCGCGGCTCTTCGAGCGCATCCTGGCCCCCTACCTGGTCGCCACGCAGGCCATCCCCATCGTTGCCATTGCGCCGCTGCTGGTCATCTGGTTCGGGCCAGGCATGTTCTCCAAGGTGCTGGTCTGCGGGCTGATCGTCTTCTTTCCGGTGCTGGTCAACACGGTGGTCGGCGTGCGAGCTGTGCCGCGTGCCCTGCGCGATCTGATGGGTTCGCTGCGCGCCACACGCTGGCAGACCCTGCGCCACCTGGAGCTGCCCGCCGCGCTGCCCATCCTGCTGGGCGGACTGCGCATCGGCGCCGCGCTCTCGGTCATCGGCGCGGTGGTGGGTGAGCTGGTCGGCGCGAACCACGGCCTGGGCTTCCTGGTCAACGTTGGGCGCGGACAGTACGATACCGCCCTGGTCTTCGTGGCCGTGTTCACCCTGATCGTCCTGGCTTTGGGGCTGTATGGCGGCGTCTCTTTTCTGGAGAGCCGCCTGTTGGCCTGGCAGGAGTCGTTCGAACGTTAGCATGTTGGCATGTTAGAGAGCGTTTTGAAAATCCATCCAGGCGACTGGAAGTCGCGGCAACGAAAGCGCGAAGACTGCCTCCACAGTCTAAACCAGCCGACGGAGGTCGGCTTTGTGTAGTTGTGGCTGCAGTTTCTAACCGCTAAGTCAAAGAAGTCACCTGAAGGAGTCTACATGAGCAAAACCTTACGCTTTCCGTTTTACGTTTCACGTTCTTCGTATTACGTTTCACGTCTCACATTATTCGTCTTATTCCTCCTCACCGCCTGCGGCGGGAAGCCAGCCGCTACGCTGACCCACGTCCGCCTGCCGCTGGGCT
>JALHUM010000267.1 GCA_022865905.1 Anaerolineales bacterium
GAAACGCCTGACGATGAGCAAGCCTTCCAATTGAACTGGCAGAAGTTCCTCGGCCTGGCCGAGAGGATGCCCGGCCTGCGCCGCGAGACCGTCAGCCGCGTGGAACGGGTTCTGTTTGGCAAATCCGAAGGCGAGCTTGTACTCATACACGAGCTGCTTTTCGATTCGAAAGAAGCTTTGGAGGCGGCGATGCAATCCCCCGAAGGACAGGCTGCCGGAGCATATTTACAATCGTTTACGGGGGGGAGGGTGGTATTGCTAACTGCTGAGCATTTGGAGGCGGGGGAGAAAGAATTCGTAAAACGTAATGGTAGCCTTAGGCTACCATAATACGTAAAACCTAAAAACACGTTTTACGTTTCACGTTTTATTCCTCCTTTGGCAGCCCAGCCGGGCCGTAATCCAGCACCTCGCGCACCTGGCTGTTGGGCTGCGCCGGGCTGATGATCCCCTTTTCTTCCATTGTGTCCACCAGGCGCGCGGCACGCGTGTAACCAATGCGCAGACGGCGTTGCAGCATCGAGACCGAGGCGCGCCCCTCACGCCGCACCAGGCTAATGGCATCCTCCAGCAGTGGATCGCCTTTCTCGAGCGGCGCCATTTCCTCGAACATGGGCACCTGCTCGCCCCCGAAGTTTGAGGGCTTGAGAGGAACGCCTGACGAGACGGCAGTTACCGGGCTTCCAGCCGCGGCAGCCATCGGGCTGCCCTGCCCGGCCAGGTTATGCCAGTAATCCACCAGCCGCTGGATTTCCATGTCCGAGACGAACACACCTTGCAAGCGCACCGGTGAGGGCGAGTCGGGGGCCTGGAAGAGCATGTCGCCGCGCCCGAGCAGGCGTTCTGCGCCGGGTTGGTCGAGGATCACGCGGCTGTCCACGCCCGAAGCGACCGCGAAAGCAACCCGCGCCGGGAAGTTGGCCTTGATCAGCCCGGTGACTACGTCCACCGAAGGGCGCTGCGTCGCGATGACCAGGTGGATGCCGGTGGCGCGCGCCAGTTGCGCCAGGCGGGTGATGGTGCGCTCGGTCTCGTCTGGCGAGATCATCATCAAGTCGGCCAGTTCGTCAATTACCACTACCAGGGAGGGCAATTTCTTGCCGCCCTGCGCCGCCATGCGGGCGTTGTAATCCGCGATATTACGCGCCCCGATCTGGGCGAACATGTGATAGCGGTTGTCCATTTCCCGCATCATCCATTGCAATGCACCGACCACGCGCTCGATATCCACCACCACCGGCGCCAGCAGGTGCGGGATGCCGTTGTAACTGGTCAGCTCCACCCGTTTCGGGTCAACCAGGATAAGGCGCAGGTCATCGGGAGTATTGTGGAGCAGGAAACATGTCAAGATAGAGTTGACGCACACCGATTTGCCCGAGCCAGTCGTCCCGGCGATCAGCAGGTGCGGCATGGCGGCCAAGTCCGCAACGATCGGATGTCCGGCCACGTCCTTGCCCAGGGTAAATTTCAGGGACGAACGCACGCGCTGGAAAACCTCGGACTCGACTACTTCCCGCAGAGTGACCAGGGTCATCTCTTCGTTGGGCACTTCGATGCCGATGTAATTCCGTCCCGGGACCGGGGCCTGGATGCGGATGCGCTGTGCAGCCAAAGCCAGGGCCAGGTCATCGGCCAGGGAGACGATCTTGGAAACGCGCACGCGCGTCCGCCCGTTGCGCGTCTCGATGAACTGCGGCTCGACGCCGAACATGGTGATGACCGGGCCGCGGCTGATCTCGATCACCTGGCTGGGCGCTCCAAAGGAGGTCAGCGTCTCTTCGATCAGCCGGGCGCGCGTCTCGACGTACTCCTCGTTGGCGGCCGGTGTCACGCCGACTTCCAGGATGTCCTTGATGGCGGGCAGCACCCAGGGAACGACCGGTTGGCTGGGCAGGCCGGTCTTGACTGTCACGGCTGGGGATGGCGGCGACCCTGGTGTGGCGGTTGGATGTGGGATAGGCGCGAAGTTATCCGGTGGGGCTTCAGGCAGGGCTGTTGATGTGACGGGGGGTTTCTGCAGCAGTTCGTTCAGCTTCTGGCGGGCCTTTTCGACCAGCGGCCCAGCCCACTGAAAAAGCTCTTGCACCGACAGGTCGAGGGTCATGGTCAAAGAAATAATAAACCAGGCGATGAGGGCGATGACCGTCCACGAGCCGCCCACGCCATTGACCATGCCATGCAGGATCAGGCTTCCCACGTAGCCGCCGCCCTTCCCCTCGGCGGCGAGCTCGCTGGCTTGAGCCACCGGCCCGGCCTGTCCATGCAGGATGACCAATAGATTGACAAAAAGCAAGAGGATGCCGACGATGCGCTCGACGGAGAGTTGCGGCAGGCGTTCGACGTTGCGCGCCACCAGCCATGCGCCGAGCAGGATCAATCCGAGGGGCAGAATGTAAGTCCCCCAGCCGAAGATGAGCGAGAGTCCCCTGATCCAGGAACCGGTCAACCCGCTGCGGTTGGCCGAGAACAGGCTCAACACCGTCAGCAGGCCGACCAGCGCCATGACGATGCCGATCAAGTCAATTTTGCGTTCGGGCGAGAGGCCGCCGAGCAGCGATGGCGGCGGCGGCGCCTGTCGACGCGGCGTAATGCGCGCCGGTTGTGAGCCGCGCGAAGCGATGTTCCGCCCAGCGGAAGTTCCTTTGCTCTTTTTTCGTGAAGAACTACGTTTGGCGCGCGTGATGGGCATGATGCTTTCATTATAGCACAAATGGTCTAAGCCCTGCCCCCTCCCGGCCTGCCCCATTTTCAAAGAAAATGGGGGAGGTGGCGCGTAGCGCCGGTGGGGGCAGGGTATAATTGCCTCAATGGTTGAAATTGTCTTCCTCGGCACATCGGCATCCGCCCCCTCGGCGCGGCGCGGGCTTTCCTCGCAGGTCTTCAAGCACGACGAATTCCGCTTTCTGATTGACTGCGGCGAAGGCACCCAACGCCAGATTTTACAATCGGGGCTGGGCTTCAAGCACCTCAACCACATCCTCATCACCCACGGCCACCTCGACCACATCCTGGGGCTGGGCGGCTTGCTGTCAACTTTCATGCGCTGGGAGACGATTGACGAACTGAACATCTACAGCGGCCGTTGGGCGCTCGACCGCATCCACGATTTACTCTACGGCGTCGTCTTGCGCGGCGCGCAACCGCCATTGAAGCTCCAAATGCACGAAATCTCGACTGGAGTCTTTTTCGAGGCGGATGATTTCACGATCACGGCTTTTCCTGTCCACCATCGGGGAGCCGATTGCCTGGGTTTCAAGTTCGAGGAGAAATCCCATCGGCCATTTTTGCCGGAAAAGGCGGAGGAACTGGGCGTCCCGCCCGGCCCGCAGCGCCGCGACCTGGTGAACGGCAAAACCATCACCCTGGCGGACGGTCGCCGCGTCAGGCCGGATGACGTGCTTGGCGCACTCAAGCCGGGGATCCGGTTGGTGCACGTGGGCGATGCGGGCCGCACCGAGGACCTGGTGGAGGCTTGCAGCCAGGCCGACGCTCTGGTCATCGAGTCCACCTATCTGGAATCCGAAGCAGAGATGGCGAAGCAGTTCTCGCACCTGACGGCGAAACAGGCTGCGGAGTTAGCGATCAGTGCCGGGGTCAGGCAATTGATCCTGACCCACATCTCACGCCGCTATCGCGAGAAGGATGTGTTGGTCGAGGCCCAGGCCGTTTTCCCGAACGTCAGCGTGGCGCGGGATTTCGATGTGTATCAGATAAAGCAATCCTCCGATGTGCTCGAGGCGGCGTCCCTGCCGCCGAGGCTTCGCCGCGAGCGCTCAGCCGAGCGGACAGCGGCTTGAGCTTGTTTTGCACGAGGTTTTTCGTATGGATAAAGATTTTACAATTGGCATCCTCACCTCGGGCGGTGACTCGCCGGGGATGAATCCGTGCATCCGGGCGGTGGTGCGCACGGCGAGCGCCAGTAATGCCCAGGTGATGGGGGTGATGGACGGCTACGAGGGTTTGATCAACGGCGAGTTCCGCCCGCTCGGCGTGCGGGATGTGGGAGGCATCCTCCAGCGCGGCGGGACGATCCTGCAGACGCGCCGCAGTGCCCGCTTCCTGGAGCGGCATTACCAGCGCGAAGCCATCCGCAATATGAACAGCGTTGGCATGGATGGGTTGATCGTCGTTGGCGGGGAGGGTTCGCTCAAGGGCGCCCACGCCCTGGCCGGGCAAGGCTTGAAGGTTGTTTGCATCCCGGCCAGCATTGACAATGATGTCTGGGGGACCGACATGTCCATCGGCGTGGACACCGCCATGAATACCATCGTGGAGGCGGTGGACAAGCTGCGTGATACGGCCTCCTCCCATGGACGGGCTTTCCTGATCGAGACGATGGGACGCGGCTGCGGTTACCTGGCCGTTATGGCCGGCATCGCCTGCGGCGCGGAAATGGTGCTCATCCCTGAAGTACCGGTGACGGTCGAAGAGGTGGCAAAAGCCGTCGAGGATGCCTACCGGCGGGGCAAGACACACGCCATCATCGTCGTCGCTGAGGGGGCCAGCGTAAAAACGACCGAGCTGGCGGCGGCGCTGGACGCCAAAGATGTCGGTTTCACGACGCGCGTCACCATCCTGGGTCACATTCAGCGCGGCGGCTCGCCGACCGCGTTCGACCGGATGCTGGCTTCGCGTCTGGGCGTCAAGGCAGTGCAGGCCTTGCTGTCCGGTGAATCGGATGTTATGGTTGGCTTGCAGGGGCGGGATGTTGGGTTGGTCCCCTTGGCAGAAGTTACAACGAAGTCGCGCACGGTCAGCGCGGAATACATCGAGATGGCGCGGATGTTGGCGCGGTGAGTATCACGTGTCAACTGCCACGTGTCAACTGCCACGTGTCAAGTGTCAAGTGTCAA
>JALHUM010000268.1 GCA_022865905.1 Anaerolineales bacterium
ACGCGTGAAGAATGACGGGGTAGCCCCGTTCAAATCGTTTGAAATTATATTTTCACTCATACATTTCACTCCTTATAACTGTGTCAGTTATAACCCGCCGAACTACTTATCGCTTCTCGGCAGGAAAATACTCTAAACCGTGCTTAATGTGCGCTGGGCGAAATCGGGAGATTTCGCACTCCTAAGGCTCGTAAAAAGAATTGACTCCAAAATGCGCCGCCCAAATGGGCGGCGCATTGCGTTGACCGTGCCCCCACGATCTTTTCAGTCGCCCATGCCATTACCCCAGCACTCGTACTCTTGTCCTTGCGGGGTGATAACCTTCACCGGCCAGTCATCGTCTACGATCTGGTAGCCCTCTAAATCCTTTTCTACCGCCTGCAGAGTGCGCTCATCCAACAGTCGGGAAAACTGGAACGATTGCCAGCTCGTATCTTGACGAGAGGGCGCGCCAGCCTGGATACAGGCCAGAGAGGCGCCGACCGAGTAGCGGGTTCCGGCCGGAAGCGAGGGGGATTGGTAGGCCGCCGCCATCGCGGGCGTGGCATCCGTCGAAAGCGAGGCCAGATAAGCCACATCCAGTTCCTTCCCTTGAACGGCGCGTGCCACGTTCTGGCGGACGATGAAGGCGTCCACATTGAGCAGGGACAGCGTCACGGCAAAACCGATGGCGGCCAGCAAGGCCGCGGCAGCGAAGATGCGCTCGCGGCGCATGATTTCCAGCACGACCACAACGGCCAACAGTAGGCCCAGCCAGATCACGAAAACGTGGGTGTAGGTGCGCAGACGCGAGAAGCCGTAAGCGGCCTCGTAGAGCAGCAGGCGCTGGAAGGCCGAGACCAGGATGATACCGACCAGGGCGACCATCCCAATGCCGAGGCCGGAGAAGCCCCAACGCTGGCCGGGCGTCTCGCGCTTGACGATGGCGCTCAAGCCCAGGTACAGCAGCAGGCTGAAGAACGCCACCGCCACCAGTTCGCCGAAGCCACGCCGGGCGTATTCGGCATAGGTGTAGCCGTCAATGTGGATATTGGCCTGGCCGCCGAAGAAATACTGGAACTGGATGACGACGAAGACGGCAAAAAGCAGCACCACGCTGCCCAGCACGATGGCCGACTCGGTGAAACCCAGAAAGGCCGGGACGAGCGGCTTCCCTTCGCCGATCAACTTTTCGTCCCTGCTCCGCGCGGCGGCGTACAGAAAAACCCCAACCAGCAGGTACGCGCCGATCAGGATGTAGACGCCGCGGAAGATGTATTCCGGCAGCTTCTCCAGACGGAACAGGGCGATGAGGTTGTCCAGCCGCTGGGCGAAGATCAAATCCGCCGAGGCGAGCAGCGCGGTGAAGATGGCAAGGATAGGGATGGCGATCAGGACGCCGCGCAGGATCGTCCAAACCCGGCGCGCGCCGCCCTGCGAGCCGGTCTCCGCTTGCTGGCGGCGGTTCTCGATGATGAACGCCAGCGGTCGGGCGATCATGTTGCCGGCCAATATGAAGAAGTTGGCAACGTAATCCGAGAGGCTGTAGGCCAGCCAGCGCCCGCCGAGGAAGGTGATCGCCAGCACGCCCAGCAGGAAGAGGGTAAAGGCATAAGATAGTAAGAGGCTCATCGGCTCCTGGCGAAGGAAGCTCATGGCCGAAAAGAAGGCGATGGGCAGCAGCAACAGGAGTGCCTTCCAGTTGGGTTTCAACCCTTCTATGCCCAAAAGGATGAAGCCGCTGACAAGGCAAAGGATCATGTAGATCGCAAAGGATATTCCTGGGTTGTGCTTCCAGAACAGGAAGTCGAAGAAGCAGCTCAGGATCAGGGCCGTGATCCACACAATGTTGGGGCGATTCATAAGCACCTCCTCAAGAGATTAGACACCCGGTGTCTGCGAGACACCAGGTGTCTCAGCATGTAGGATAGCGAGAACCGGCTTGCGGAAGCTATCAAAAAGTTGCAGAGAGTATCGGATTTGATCGTCCAGCAGTTGAGCGACCGGGTGAACGTTACATCTTGTACGCAAATATGACTGATATTCGGACATTTTGTCTCTGGCTTCATTTTTGCCACGGATTAGCACAGATTAGCACAGATTAGCACAGATTTTTTCTTTTCCGTTCGTGAAAATCCGTGAAATCTGTGGCTGAGGTTCCCTATGTTCGAACTAATTTCCGAAGTTCAAATTGCACTATTGACATCCAAATATATTTGTGTGATACTACCCTCCAAGCAGGCATGGCCTGCCCTAAATCCGCCATCCTTATAGAAGAGGAGGTGGTGCCCAAAATGGATAGTAGTACGAGACGAAGCGCTGCGGCATCCCTCCTCGCTCTGCGATAAAGATGCCGTAGCGCGCACAGGGAGACCGCCCGAGAGGGCGGTCTTCCGCTTTTTAGCCCACACCCGGCCTTCGGCCACCCTCCCCCATTTCCCAAAGGGAAATGGGGGAGGGCCAGGGAGGGGGCTCACTCATCCCCAAACGAAATTCCCAGCCCGCGCGCCGTGAGAACGGCGTCGCCGTTCAGATCAACACGCTTGGGAACGGCCAGCGCCTCCCTAAGAGGGATGTCGATGATCTGGGCATTCCGCAGCGCGACCATGTGGCCGAATTTGCCCTCTGCGGCAGCCCTTACTGCCGCCGCGCCGTAACGGGTGGCCAGCCAGCGGTCGAAGACAGTCGGCGAGCCGCCGCGCTGGACGTGGCCCAGCACGGTGACGCGCGCCTCCGAGCCGGTTTCTTTCTCCACGTACTCGCTCACCTTATAGCCGATTCCTCCCAGCCGCGGCACGTAGACCTCGTCGCCGGAGCGCGAATAGACCTGCTCGCCACCCAGCGGCTTGGCCCCTTCCGAAACTGCAATGATACTGAAGAGCGAACCGCGCGTCCTGCGGCTGCGCACCTTCTTCGCAACGGCCTCATATTTGAAAGGGATCTCCGGGATGAGGATCACGTCCGCGCCGCCCGCCACCCCGGCGTGCAGGGCGATGAAACCGGCGTCGCGCCCCATTAGCTCCAGCACCATGACGCGGTGATGGGCCTCGGCGGTGGTGTGTAACCGGTCGAGGGCTTCGGTGCCGATCATCAGGGCGGTATCGAAGCCGAAGGTCACCTCCGTCCCGCCGATGTCGTTGTCAATCGTCTTGGGCACGCCGATAACCGGAACACTTTTCTCGAACAATTCCATTGCGATGTGCAGCGTCCCGTCCCCGCCAATGACGACCAGGGCGTCCAGGCTTATATCCTTGATGGCCTCGATAATTTCATCCGAAACGTCCACGACGACTTCCTTACCGTTCTGTATGACTTTGCGGGCAAACGGGTTGCCGCGGCTGGCTGTCCCCAGGATTGTCCCGCCGCGCGGCAAAATGCCGCGCACTTCAGACGGGCCGAGAGGCACGACTCCGCCCGTAGCCAGGAAGCCGTCGTAGCCGTCAATGATCCCCAGCACTTCACAGCCATATACGTTGATGGCGGTCTTGACCACAGCCCGGATGACCGCGTTCAGTCCGGGCGCGTCGCCTCCACCTGTCAGCACAGCGATGCGTTTCATAGCTACCTCCTCGCAGGTATTATAGCAAAATTAAGGGGCACGATTAATCTCGTGCCCCAAGGGAATCATCACCGAAAACGTTACGGCATCAGGTGGGTGAAGCGCCAGCCCTGCTCACCCTGGCTGAGGGTCGAGTTCAGCCCGACCACCTCGAACCAGGTCGTTCCAGGCTTGAAGGCAAAGGGCGTCCCGTCTAGATTGGTCAGCGAAACCACGTCTGTGTCGTTTCGCTGCCATTTGACCTGATACATCTGCCCATCCCGGAAAGCATACGCATCCCCAGAGCCGCTGAACAGGATGTCGTAGATTTTGTTGCCGTGACTATCGGTACTGTACACTTCGTGAGTGACGAACAGGACGACGACGTTATCGAAGGCAATCGGCTGGTTGGCCAAGCGATCGGTCAACTGCGCGTATTGTTCATTGTGGTTATCGACATCATCCACTGTATCGGAGAAACGCAGATACTTGCCGGTGGTTGGGTCATAATCCCAGCGGTTATAGATCGCACCTGAATAACGCAAAATAGCCTGCTTTCCTGGCTGGCCTCCGGCGGGAGCTTCGAGTTTAAAGGACACACCATCCAGGTTTTGCCGCCCGTTCTCAACGCCCTGGGCGGTGATATAGGCGCTCAAATCGGCGGTGTTTACCACCAGGTGGTTAGCGCCGTTCGGGTCATAGCGTTTCAGCGGAGAGCTTGTGCCCTCCTCGTAGACCAGCCGGTCGGCAAACTCCGAATGCAGGAACTGGTTCCTCTCAACTACATAGGCAGAGCCAAAGGCAAATACGGCTTTATAGCCGCGTACCAGGTGAGTGTCAATGAAACGTCCCGAACGGATTGGCCCGACCATGTCGGCATTGTTCCCGTAAAAGAGCGCCGCAAAGCGGGTGGAGCCTTCCTCGGAGTAATACTCAAAAACGATGTCGGCCAGCGAAAGCCCCCACTGGGGGCGATTGTTGCGCGGCAGGTTTGAGACCTTGATGACCATTGGACGACGATCCAGCAGGGCCGGATTGGCTACTTTTAGACCGGTAAGCGGATCCACGTCCGTTGGGAAGTTGGATGGCCCGTAGCCTTCGGGCGGGTAGCTCAGCATCGCCGCCGGCGTGAGCGTCGGCGTCTCAGCCGATGGGAGCGGCGTGAGCATCGCCGCCGGTAAGGTTGTTGCGGTCGGGGTCGGCGTGGCAGCCGGCGCGGTCATGCCGCAGGCAGTAAATAGCAAGGTTATCAGGATGAGAGTGTATAGATATTTCTTCATGGAGTTACTCCTTGAAATACTAGGACGCAATGATACCGCATTTGTTCCGATTGGGACGGGGTTTTAACCGCTCTCAAATTTTTTCGTAAACTTGATTTTCAGAGGAAAAAGCCCTTATAATGGGCATAACATGCCACAACATGACTCCACGCGCCTCAAAGCTGCATCGAAGTACCTGGTAGTTCTGGCAGCCTTATTGGTTTTTATCGGTTGGATACTCAACACCCCGCCGGGTTTGCTAGGTAGGGCCGATGCCATCGGCTACGCGGTCTGCCATCGCATTGACGCCCGCTCGTTCCACATTGGAAGCCGCCAACTACCCCTGTGCGCCCGTTGCAGCAGCATGTACCTGGGCGCCGTGATCGGGCTGGCTTATCAGATGGTATTTGCCCGCAAGCGCAGCGGCACGCCGCATTGGAGCGTCATCATCCCCCTCGTGCTTTTCGTCCTCGCCTTTGGCATTGACGGGTCGAACTCGTACCTTTACTTGATCAAAGAGACATATCCGGACGCACTGGCGCGCCTCCCAAACCTATACGAGCCCAACAATACTCTACGCCTGCTGACCGGCAGCGGGATGGGATTAGGGATCGCGGCGATGCTCTTCCCGGCTTTCAACCAGACCATGTGGAAGGACGCCGATGATCGCCGCGTCTTTCCGGACCTCAAATCCTTTGCCCCATTGTTCGGCCTGACTCTCCTCCTGGACCTGCTCGTGCTGACCGAGAACCCGGTCGTTCTCTATCCGGTGGCGTTCATCAGTGTGGGCGGCGTGCTCATCTTGCTGATGATGGTTTACAGCATGATCTGGGTCATGCTCATGCGACTGGAGAACGAATTTACTCGCTTTTCGCAACTATGGCTGGTACTTGCAGCTGGGTTCACCATCGCCATGTTGCAAATTGCGGCGATTGACTTGCTGCGTTTCTGGCTAACAGGCACCTGGGGAGGTTTCTCTCTTAGTTAGTGTAATATTAAGGTGGGGCGCACCTCAAAGGCGCACCCCACCTGCGGACCGAAATTGGAGATAATATGGAACTTCTAACGGGTATCCTTTCTGCTTTCGGGCTTGCGGCCAGCGCTGGATTGAACGCTTACATCCCCTTGCTGGTCATTGGCGTGCTGGCACATTACACCAACCTGGTCAAGCTGAGTTCCCCCTGGGACACCCTTGCCAACCCGTGGATCCTGATCTTGTTGGGCGTGCTGGTTATCATCGAATTCCTGGCGGATAAAATCCCGGCGGTTAACCACATCAACGATATCATCCAGACCATCATCCGGCCGGCAGCCGGTGCGATCGTCTTTGCCGCCAGCGCCAGGGTCATCAGCGACGTGCATCCGGTGCTGGCGCTGGCCTGCGGTTTGCTCATCGCCGGGAGCGTACACCTGGTCAAGGCAGCCGCGGTGCGGCCGGCTATCACCGCGACAACAGGCGGGACGGCCAACGTGCCCGTCAGCATGGCCGAGGATCTCATCGCCACCGTGCTGTCCATCCTTTCCGTGGTCATCCCGATCCTGGTCGGGGCTTTCATTTGCCTGGTCATTGCACTGATCATTTGGTGGTTTTGGCGGCGCGCTAATGCCGCATCTCGTGTAAAATAGTGAATATCTCTATATCCAAAGGAGCCAATATGTCTAGCTATACCCCTCCACCCGTTCCTCCTTCCTATCAGCCCCTGCCCCCCATCACCCGCAGCAGCACCATGGCCCTGGTCAGCCTGATCACTGGCATCGCCGGCTGGACTGTCTTACCTATCCTGGGTTCCATCGTCGCGATCATCACCGGCCACATGGCAAAGAGTGAGATCAACAGGAGCGGCGGTACAGTCACCGGCGGCGGCATGGCGACGTTCGGGCTTGTCCTGGGCTATCTCGCCGTTGTTGGCGGCATATGCGTAGGTTGTTTATTCCTATTATCGTTCCTGGGGATATTCACTATTCCATTCCTATCCATCCCCTTCTTGAATACTTCTGGTTACTAAGACATGGCCGAGGTCACCGGCATACCTGCTGCTCCATTTCCGCCAGCCAAGAAGAACAATACCTGGCTCATTGTCCTCGTAGTGATCTTGGTGTTGTGTTGCTGCTGCGTCGGCGCGATTGGGTTGATCATCGCCTTCGGGCCAGACATTCTGAACGAGCTTGGCATCTACGTTCTCGTCCCCGCGCTGATGCCCTTGATTTAGCAAGAAACCCGGTTTCGCGAAGGAGCCGGGTTTTTACTTTCAACCAAAACGCAGGCGCAACTCTTTCAGCGCCTCCAGCGCACGGGAGCGGGTTTCAGGCTCCAGGTCGAAGGCAGCGAACTCGTCCTCGTCCAGCACCACCTGCTTCAAGTCCGGCGTGACCCACAAGTCGAGGGCCAAATCTACGTACGAGAGCTGGTCGTCCGCTTCCAGGATGGCAGGACGGCCGATGTTGCAGTACCAGCCTTTGATCCGGTCGCGGTCGTGGATCTCGTAGACGTTGAACCAGCGGTCGGTGTAGTAGGTCTCCACGAAACGGTCGTTCTTCTTTAGTAAAATGCCCTGGAAGGGCGTATCCGGGCGGTTGAAGCGTGCCTCTGCGCAGCACCTACTCGGCAGGGTCAGCGCATTCGGCTCGCGGCGCAGGATGAGGCCGGTGTAACGCCAAATCTCTTCGCCGATTAGGTTGCGCTTGATGACGGTGATGGGCTGCGTCATGCCAGACAGTGTACCGCAGAAGGGGGAATAGAAACAGCAATCGCCTCACCAATTTTCGGCGCTTCGGGGAGATAGAAATATAGGCCGCTTTCGAGCGTAATCTTGAACTCATCCTGGTGGAAGACAATGTCTGCCACCACCCCGCGCAGATTCCCGTCCGCTGCGATGCGGACCCCGGACGGACGCAGCAGTAAATTGACCTTTTCCCCGGCCTGATGCGCATGCCCACAGCCCAACCCGATAACGCCCGCTGGGGTTTCGACCTCCACCTTTCCAAATTGAAACCTGACAACGCCCTCGACGACATTACCCAGGCCAAGAAAGCGCGCTTCCCAGGCGGAGTATGGCTCGTTCCAGACCTCGGACGGGCTGCCTTCCCGGACGATCTCACCCTCGTGGAGCAGCAGGACGCGGTCGGCGATGGCGAAGGCCTCCTCCTGGTCGTGCGTGACGTAAATGGCAGGGACACCCGTGGCGTGCAAAATACCGCGCAGCTCGTCCAGCAGACGGTCGCGCAGGGCGCGATCCAGCGCGCCAAGGGGTTCGTCGAACATCAGCAGGCGCGGACGGGGCGCCAGCGCACGCGCCAGCGCCACGCGCTGCTGCTCGCCGCCCGAAAGCTCAGTGACCCGCCGCCGCTCGAAGCCGGAAAGATTGACATGCGCCATGGCTTCTTGCACGCGCCGCCTGATCTCCGGCTGAGGCAGGTTTTGCATCTTCAGGCCGAAGGCGATGTTCTCGAAGACCGAAAGGTGCGGAAAGAGGGCGTAATCTTGAAATACCAGGCCGAAATTGCGCAGGTGGGCGGGCACGGATGCCAAATCCTGCCCCTCCCAGAAAACCGTCCCTTGTTCTGGGGGTTCCAGCCCGGCGATGATGCGCAGGAGCGTGGATTTTCCGCTGCCCAAAGCGCCCAACAAGCAGATTGTCTCGTTGGCGGCCACGGTGAACGAGATACCGCGTAAGAGAGATTTGTTTTCGTAATCTTTGGTGATGTCAAGAAGTTGGAGCATTGCAAACTTTCCGTGAAACGTGATACGTAAAACGTAAGCCAATTACGTTTTACGTATCATGTTTTAGAACTCTCCTGCTCCTGGTAAGCGGAAGTGTTCGATGAGGTATATTCCCGTCGCGCAAACAACCATCAAAATCGTCGCCATGGCCATGGCCTGGCCGTAGTTCAACCCGCCGGGTTGGGAGAGGAAGCGGTAGATGGCAATTGGCAGGGTGGGATACTCAGGACGGGAAACCAACGAGGTGGCCCCAAATTCGCCCAGCGACACGGTGAAAGCGAAGATCGCCGCGGCCAGCGTCGCCCGCGAGACAATCGGCCAGTCCACCGTAAACCATGCCCGCAGTGGTGAGGCTCCGAGCATAGCGGCCGCCTGGCGGAGGTGATCAGGGATGGAGGCCAGCGCAGGCTGCAGGCTGCGGATCACGAACGGCAGGGCGATGATAGTGTGCGCAAGAGGAACGAGAAAGGGCGAAGTGATCAGTGACCCGTGACCAGCAAGCAGTGGACGGTTGAAGGTTATTATGAAGCCCAGGCCGAGTGTCACAGCCGAGGCGCCCAGGGGCAGCATCAGGAACGGGTCGAGGAGACGCTCCAGCCGCCCGGGGCGAGCCAGCGCGGAGGCGACCGGGAATCCGAGAGAAAGCGAGAGAATGACTGTTACAGTGGCGTAGATCAACGAGTTGGTCAACGCCTCGAAAGGCGGCACGTAGAAGAGCGAGCCGAGCCGGTTGACGAAAAGTTCGGCGTAGTAGTCAGTCGTCAAGCCATAGCTGACGGCTGTCCGTTCGCCGCGAGCAGATTCCAGGCGCGCCACGGAACGCAGTGGCAGGGAGGCCATCGGCAGCAGGAACAAGGCCAGCAGCAGCAAGAGCATCCCGCCGACGAACAACTTTTCACGCCAGCTCCTCGCCCGGTGCAGGTTGGAGGCGGCCGCGCGGGGAGCAGTGGTCACGGCCAGGCGCGTCACGATGCGGCTATAAAGAATTGAAAACGCTAGCGTGCACAGGAGTTGGATAAGGGAGAGCACAGCGGCCAGCGGCAGGTTGAAAACCTGGATAGCCTGGATGTATATCTCGACTTCCAGCGTGGCGAAGCGCGGCCCGCCCAGCAGCAGTATGACGCCGAAGCTGGTGAAATCAAACAGGAAGACCAGCAGCGCGGCGGCCAGGATGGGCGGACGCAAGAGCGGCAGCGTCACCCACCAGAAAGCGCGCCACTTATCTGCGCCTAGCAGGCGGGCGGCCTGTTCGAGGCGTGGGTCGAGGTGCGCCAGCGCGTTCCCGACCACGCGGATGACGATGGTAGTATTGTAGAAAACGTGCGCAAGCAGGATGGCCCACAGGGTGTAGACGAAGACGATGGGCGGCGAGTCGAGGCCGAAGAGCCGCATCAGCCCGAGGTTGATCCAGCCGCGCGGACCGAGCAAGGCGTTGAAGCCAGCCGCCACCACCACCGTTGGCAGCATGAAAGGGATAGCGGTCAGCAGGCGCAGCAGGGACTTGCCACGAAAGTCGAAGCGGGCGATGAGGTAGGCGGCAGGCAGGCCAATGAGCAGGGTGAGGAGGGTGGAGAGGAATGCCTGGTAAAGGGTAAAAAGTAAAACGTAAAACGTAAGGCGCAAGGAAGGGATTCCAATGCCAGAGAGTGAGGCGGAGTTAAGTCCCAGCCAGAGGATGCGGGCGAGAGGGTAGAAGAAGAAAAGGCTGAGGAAGATGGAGACGCCCAGCCAGGGGAGAGAGGGTCTTAACCACAAAGAGACGAAGGCACCAAATTCTTGCCTTAGTGTCTTCGCGCCTTCCTGCCCCCGTACTTTGGGGGCGTGGCAGGTGAACATGGTCAAGATGACCTCCTATCGTAGAACCACTTCCGCCCAGTTGGCAATCCATCGATCGCGGTTGGCAGCGATCAGATCAGGGGAGAGTGTGGCTGGCTGCTCGGCTGCCGGGGCATATTTGACAAAAGCCTCTGGCAGATTGGCATTGAGATTGACAGGGGACATGAACATCTGCAGGGGCATATCCTCCTGGAACGCCACGCCCA
>JALHUM010000269.1 GCA_022865905.1 Anaerolineales bacterium
TCTTTGGCGAATAAGTTATTGGCTAACTATATTCTGCGACATTATAATCACGATTCAAGTGATAATTGTCACAAGGTAAGTGATGGTTGTCACAATTCGCATGGATGCACGACAGGTTATGAATAACAAAAGCGACGCGCCCTATTGGGTACGTCGCCATAATGCAGAACCATAAGAGCGGACATGCCTCGCGGCGCGTCCGCCCGCTGCTATGTTTCGCTAAATCTTTTGGGCATTACACTGCCACTCCCGCTTCGGCGATAAAGGCTTCCAATACAGGAGCATCCGATTCGAGCACTTCACCCCCGAACGTCTCGATATAGAATTAAATAGCTGATTTTCCATCTTTCAGGGCTTCTTCATAGTTATCGCCTTCGCCGACTATCACACCTTTCAATCCAAGCTGATAGGCCACGTAGCCGTCGGGATGCTTCTCGACAATAATTCTTAATTGAGTCATTTCTGCCTCCGCTAAAAGAATAGCACACACTGCCCTGTTTGGGAAGACAAGAAAGGAGGACGCGCCTCCTGGCGCGCCCGCTCACTGAAAACTGATTACTGGATAACACCCAACTTCTCCCCCACCTTCTTGAACACCTCCAACCCCTTATCCAGATCATCCTTTGCATGCGCCGCCGAGATCATGACACGGATACGCGCCTTGCCCTGCGGCACGGTGGGATAGCCAATCGCCATCGCAAAGACGCCATTCTCGAAGAGTTCGCGGCTGAACTGCTGGGCCAACGGTGCTTCGCCAAGCATGATCGGTGTGATGGGTGTGGTGCTGAGACCGGTGTCGAAGCCCAGTTTCTTCATCTCGGCTTTGAAGTATTTGGCGTTATCCCACAGTTTGTCCACCAGTTCGGTCGAGGCTTCGAGGATGTCGAGGGCGGCGATGCAGGCCGCGGCGTCCGGCACGGTGACGGCGGACGAGAACAGGAACGGGCGGCCGCGCTGGCGCAACCATTCCACCACGACGGGCGAACCCGCCACCACGCCGCCTACCACGCCAAAGGCTTTCGAGAGCGTCCCAACCTCCACGTCCACTTTGCCGTGCAGGCCAAAGTGATCCACGATGCCGCGCCCGCCCTTGCCAAGCACACCTTCGCCGTGAGCGTCGTCCACCATTAGCAAAAGATCGAAGCGGCTCGCCACCTCGTAAACCTTGTCCAGCGGGGCCACGTCGCCGTCCATGCTGAAGACGCCGTCCGTCACCACAAGCGCACGGCGGTACTGCGAAAGATTTTCCTTGATGGCTGCTTCCAGCGAGGCCGGGTCGCAATGTTCATAAGCGATGATCTTGGCTCCTGAGAGGCGGCAGCCGTCAATGATGCTGGCGTGGTTCAGCCGGTCGGAGAAGATCACGTCTTCTTTGCCGACCAGAGCCGGGATGGTGGCCAGGTTGGCGGTGAAACCACTCTGGAACGTAATGGACGCCTCGACGCCTTTGAACGCCGCCAGCCGCCGCTCCAGCTCGACGTGCAGGGACATCGTACCGGCAATCGAGCGCACCGCCGCCGGGCCGATGCCAAGCTCGTCAACGGCTTTCTTGGCTGCTGCCACCAGTTTGGGGTGGTTCGCCAGGCCGAGGTAGTTGTTGGAACAGAAGTTGAGCACCTTCTTGCCATCCACCACCAGCCAGGCGCCCTGCGGTGAGCCGATGGTGCGGATGCGGTTGTAGAAGCCTTGCGTTTTCAGGTTTTCGATTTCTTGCTTGATCCAATCGGTTTTTGACATGGGAAACTCCGAGATTAGAGATTAGTTTCACCGGTGATTATATCTCCTTTGATGGTATCCTCCGCCAGCAAACCCAGTTCTGCCAGCGCGGCCAGCACTTTGGCCTGCGCGCCCTTTTTGACGATCACCGTCGTTGGGCCGAGTATCTCGCCCAGAAAGCGCCCGGCTTTGGATTTACGCAGCTCTTCCAGGACCTCCGGCCGGCTGACCCTCAAAACGACCGGATTCTCGAACCGCGCCTCGGTACCGTTAAGCTCCCAGCGTTTGAGCGCTTTGATGAACGCA
>JALHUM010000270.1 GCA_022865905.1 Anaerolineales bacterium
TCCGTACAGCAGCAAGCCAAACGACAGGCAGTACTGTTGCAGCTTAGCACCGACCTCGCCGTGGCGCTTGATGAACAAGATATTTGTAAGCGCGTCGTGCATAATTTACATGATATGTTAGGCTTCGATTATGTGAGTGTGTTTCTGGTGGATGAGAATAGCGGAGATCGCGTGCTGCAGGTCGGTATAGGCTTACCTGATCAACTTATTCCAGAGCGCATGCCACCCGGTCGAGGCTTGAGCGAGCGTCCTTTGTTGGACGGCCAATTGCATTACACGCCGGATATAACAAAGGAAGCAAATTACATTCCTGGAAATAACGGTTCCGAGGTGGACGCACCCATCCGGATCGGAGATGATGTCAGGGGCGTTTTGATCATTGAAAGCGCTCGAATGCACGCCTTCAGCCAGAATGACTGTGATGTGCTCATTACGGCTGCCAATCTCATCGGTCTGGCACTTACCAGGGCAGAGCTTTTTGCAAGCGAGCACAGGCAATTCGAAGAACTGGCTGTGTTGCATACCATTGCCATGGCAATGACTGAGGCCAAGGATGTTGATGAATTGCTCGAACGTACGACACAGCTGATTGGCAAAAAACTGTTCCCGGATAATTTTGGCGTGCTGCTTTTCGACGAAGCGGGAGGGTTGCTTCGCTTGCATTCCTCCTATCATTTGGGCGAGAGGGAGGATCCAACCGTGGTCTTGCTAGGCCAGTGCATCGTCGGTCATGTCGCCAGTACAGGCAAGCCGGAGCGCATTCCTGATGTAACGCGCATCCCTTATTATTTGAATGTCGATTCGAACACGCGCTCCGAATTATGCACCCCGCTCATGATCGGCGAGCGCCTCATCGGCGTGATCAATGTCGAAAGCGCGAAGTTGAACATTTTCACGCAGGAAGATGAAAACTTGTTAATGATCATGGCCAGTCAGTTGGCGATCGGGATAGAGCGGTTAAGGGCTGTAGACAAGATCTACCAACAGGCTACCACGCTCGAACGGTCGAATGCGCTCATCAGCGCCCTGGCGCAGGTTGCGGCACGCATGGAAACGGCATCCGATCTGGTCGGAGTTCTCCAAACCTTAGGCGAGGAGGTTAAAAAACTTGACCTGACCTGCCTGGTGGTGCTATTTGTTCCAGGGACTTCGGATTTAGTCATCCGTTACACGACTCTCGATAAACAGCGCCTCAGGATCCTGGAGCGCGCCGGCGGTCGCAAGATAAACGAATTCCACTTCCCGGCAGATAGACTTTTGCCGTATGCCGATCTAACCCAGCACCTGCGCCCAACGATCTTACCCGATCCTATTGCCCTCGTAACGATCGTATTGGAAGGATTCCCGAGATCGGTGGTCGAACGCGTTCTGGAACCTGCCGGGATGACCAAAGGTACCCCGGTAGGTCACTTACCCTTGGTGGTTGAAGAACGAGTATTGGGCCTCCTCTGGCTATGGGGTGAAAATTTGAAGGAGTCGGACCTGGCAGCAATGTCCATTTTTGCCAATCAGGTCGCGGTTGCCATCGAGAACGCACGTCTGTTCGCAGAGGTGCAGAATCTGGCAATAACCGATCCCCTCACCGGTCTATACAACCGGCGCGGCCTGTTTGATTTGGGGCGGATCGAATTTGCCCGCACGCGCCGCTTTGGGCGCCCTTTCGCCAGCATGATGCTGGATATAGATCGTTTCAAACGGGTCAACGATATGTACGGCCACCCTATAGGCGACCAGGTGCTGCAAGCTTTGGCAAAACACTGTCAAAGCAGCGTGCGTGAGATTGACCTGATAGGGCGCTACGGCGGTGAAGAATTTATCTTTCTACTGCCCGAGACGAATCTCGAAGTGACCAAGGAAATTGCAGAACGGCTGCGCAGAACGATTGCCAACATGTTGATCCCAACCGACAAGGGTGAGTTAAGTGTGACGGTCAGCTTGGGGGTGGCCATGTATGATGAAAACACCCTCGATCTGGAAACGATGATCGCGCGCGCTGATCAGGCGATGTACGTGGCCAAGCACAAAGGCCGCAACCGCATCGCCGTCAGTCATTAGGATTTAGATTGCCACATTATCCTTTTCGTAAGTCTGCCAGCCGTTCTTCGACGGCCTGTACCTCGCTCTTCAATTCAGCCATGTAAGTTTCTAATTCGGCAATTTGCTCGGCCTTGGTCTGGTAGCGGCGATGGAAGCGGCCTCCGCCGCAGCACTCGCAGCCACAGTCGCAGTCGCCGTTCTTACCGAGTAGGTGCTGCGTACCGAGTAGGCGCTGCGCGCAATCACAAGTTTCTTCAGACATTTTGTTTTTCCTTTCCGGTGAGTAATGAAATCTCTGCTAACCAATCGCCGGGGCTTCGATGACGATGGCTTCCAGCGCGGCTAACTTTTCGGCAAATTGCGGCTCGGCCAGCGGCGGGCAATCGGCCAGTTTCTTTTGCGCGGCGGTCAGTTTGAAAGCAAAGGTGTAGCAGGTTGGTTCGCCGCACTGTTTGCAGTTGGTCTGCGGCAGTAGTTTGTAAACTGCCATCGGCGTCGGGCGCTGGCGGGTAGTGTGGTCGGGGGTGATCTCGGCGCGGCGTTCCCAGGTGCGGTTGACCAGGTCAATCAGCCCTTTGAGCTCCTTCTCCGCGCCTTCGCGGTCTTCCACATTGCTGGTGGCGATCTCGTAAGCATGAAAGGCGATGTTGTGCCCGCCCTTCTTCTGCGCAGCACCTACTCGGCAGGTCAGGGCCTGGGCTTCGGGCAGGTAGACCGCGCCGCGCAAGGTCGCGTTGAGATAGGGCAGGATTTCGGAGATGTCGGCAGTCAACCGCGCCCGCGCTGCATACCGCTCCGCGCCGGGGTCACAGGGCGGGGTGAAGACTTCCAGGTCGTAATGCTCGATCAGCATAAGGCGACGCCTCTCATTCCAATCGCCGCCCCAGGATGTGCACGGCCAGTGCAAACAGGATGACGGCGAACCCGGCCAAAACGCTCAAATCCAGTATAGCATGTTCCGCCGTTCCAATCCCCAGCGCGGCGCGCAGCGCCTCGACCGTGTAGGTCAGCGGCAGGGCGCGCGCCAGGATTTGCAGTCCCTGTGGCAGCGCCGCAACCGGCACGAACACGCCGCCCAGGAACATCATCGGAAAGCGAACGAAGTTCGCCAGCGTCTGCGCCTCGAAGACCTCTTTAACCGCCACCGAGACTAACGCACCCAGCGCGGAAAAGGCCGCCGCCGAAAGCAGCAGCGACAGGATGAGCAGCAGCCAATTGACGCCGCTCACACCGAAGACGGCCAGCATGATCCCCAGCACCACCAGCGTGACCGTCAGCCCAAAGAACATCCCGCCGAGCAGCTTGCCTGCCAGCAGCGCCGGCAGACGCACTGGCGCTAATAACAACCGCTCCA
>JALHUM010000271.1 GCA_022865905.1 Anaerolineales bacterium
GAAGCCGCCCGCACACCCCCCATCCTCTCCTTTTTATTGAGGAGGTACAGTTACGTTTTCTTTGGCAGGGGGATGATAACCAGCGCGCTGGCCAGGAAGAACAGCGCAGCCAGGCTGAACAAAAAGAGATAGCCGGATGAACTGGAGCCGAGAGCCTTGTTGATGGGATCAATCAGCACGCCGCCCAGCAGGCGCGCCCCGCCGGAGCCGATGCAGGTGGCGATGTTGGCGATACCAAGGTAGCGGGCGGCTTCCCCGCCCGGCACCACGTCGGTGGCCAGCGCCCAGGAGGCGGAGAGGAACGTCCCGACCCCCATGCCAATAATCGCCCCGGCAACGGTGATCAGAGACTGGGTGCGCACAAACAGCAGGGCAAACGCGCCGGCAAAGGCAACCAGCCCTGCCGCCAGCATGACCGGCTTGCGCCCGAACTTATCCGAAAGCCAGCCGGAGAGGAGCGCCAGCACGATCAGCGCCCCGCCGAGGATGATCTTCAGCGTGCCGTAGAAGCTTTGCGCCTGGCCCTGGCTCATGTGGATGACGTCCATCAGGTAGTTGATGAGGAACGTGTTGATGGCGATGAACGCGCCCCAGAACAGGATGCGGTTGGCGAACCACCAGCCGAAGACCGGCCTCTCGCGGAAGTTGACGTAGAAGGCATTCTTGAGCGCCTCGCCGACCGAACGTGAGGCGATGGCCTCGTCGGTAACGCCGGCTTTCTCCCGCGCCCAGATGCCGGTAAACACGATAAAGATGGCGAACAGCACCACCGGCGCGCCGGCCGCCGCGTAGACGGCCCCCTGCCCCCACTGTTCTACTCTGCCCAGAAGCATCCCGGCCACTGCGCCGCCGACGATCACAGCGATAATGTCCATCACCGCTTTCAGGCTGGAGGCAGTGCCGCGCTGCGATTCCGGCACCAGGTCGGGGATGAGCGCCTGCCAGGGGCCTTGTAGTACGTTGGACGAAAATTGGATAAAGATGACGCCCATCAGCAGGATCCAGAGCGTCGGTGCAGCAGCCAGCAAGAACAGGGAGGCGGCGATCAGCACCGCCCCGCCGATGATGAACGGCAGGCGGCGTCCGAGCTTCGTCTTGGCCCGGTCGGAGAATACGCCCACGATGGGCTGTACGGCCATTGCCACCAGCAGGCCGATAAAGCCCAGGAAGCCGAGCGCGGTGTTGGGCAGATCGGGAGCCAACTGGCGTACTTTATAGGTCATCAGCGGCGGATCCTGGATGTTGGAGGAGAAGGTCAGGGCAAAGCCGAGCAGGCTGATAACCAACATGCGCAAGAAGGATATCTTTTTCATGGAGTGCCTCCTGGTGATTCTATTCGATTATAGTAGCCTGGCAGCCTGTCGGAGAACTCCTTGTAGGGCAGGTTTCCATACCTGCCGACAGGGGTGGCTAAGGAAAGCCGCCCTACAGGTCCTCTCTCCGACAAACTGCTGGCTGCCATTATAAACCAGCCAGGCCAGCGGATTTCAGCACGTAGAGCGCGTCGGCGGTGACGAATGGGTTCATACGCACTTTACTCGTCCCGCCATAGCTGACCAGGGAATAGCCGCTGAGATTTGGGCGTATTGTCCGGTAGTAGACCTCCACCGCCGGAAAACCGCCATCGGGCAGGCGCTTGGATGCGAGCAGATCGAGCGCTTCGCGGCAGCGCGGGTCATGGATAAAGCCAGCCTCGACCATCACGACCAGGCCGAAGAGGATGTTATAGTGCCAGTAGCAGGGATAACACAGGCGGGTGAAATGCTCGTCCATCACTGCTCCGTCGCGCTGGCGCTTGAAGAGTTGGCGTTTGAGGAAAATTTCAGCCGCGCGCTCGGCGGATTGCGCTGCGCGCGGGTCGCCGGAGACTCTGGCATACAAGGCTAATGCCCGCAGTGGGATGAGAGACTCCATGAAAGACGAGATGCTCACATCAGGGCGTTTATCGCAGTTCCAGCCACCGTCCGGCCACTGCCACTTCATCAGGCGCGCGGCGAGTTCTTCGGTGCGGGAATCGGCGAATCCAAGTTTCAGCGAATACCAGACGGCATTGCTCTCCTGCGAGGCGCAGCGGCGCACGCGGCCATCAATCATGCGGATGTGCTTTTGATGAGCTTCGCCCAGCAGCCAATCAAAGGATTGCTTCATCATGGGCCGTAGTGTTTCATTGAGACTTCCGAAGTCTTCGCGAAGCACCCCCGGAACGTAGTGGAGGGGGCGGAGACTTCGGAAGTCTGGGCATAAGTCGGCCAGGATGGACAGCGTCCAGTGTGCGCCGTTCCACTTTTTGTAGGGGTGGAAAGGGATCGTGCCATTGCTATCGCGTTCGGAGAGTAACAAAGTGACGAGTGGCGAATGACGGGTGACTTCGGCAGCCTGTTTGGCCTCGGCGGAATCGGGTTCATGGCCGAGCAGGTTGACGGCCACTTTCCAGGCCAGGGCAGGTTCGAGGCGAAGTTGGTCAAGCAGGTTGTCCATATTGCTTTATTCCACTTGTATCACATTCCGCCAACATCTCCGCCACCGTTTTGCCGAGCACAGGATGGCGTAAATCCGGCGCAATATCCGCCAGCGGGATGAGGACGAAGGCGCGCTCGTGCAGGCGCGGATGCGGGATGGTGGCCTCGGGTGTTTCGAGGACGAGATCATCATAAAACAAAATATCCATGTCAATTACTCGCGGCCCCCAGCGTACGGTCGGCGTGCGACCCAGTTCCTGCTCGATGCGTTTCAGGTGTGCCAGCAGCGCCGCAGGTTCCAGGCGCGTTTCAGCTTTAACGACCATGTTGAGGAAGGCCGGCTGGTCGGTGAGGCCCCAGGGCGGGGTCTCGTAGATGGGCGATTCAGCCAGCACGGTCACAACGGGAACCCCCTTCGGGGGTGCTTCGCGAAGCGCGTTAATGGCCGCGCGCAGGTTGGCGGGACGGTCTCCGAGATTGGTGCCGAGGGCTAAAAAAACAGTGTGGGATACGTTCAGCGGCCTTCTCCAATCCAATGCACCCAAAGCGCGCCAACTCCTTTTGCTGCATTCGCCAGGCGTTCATCTGCTGTCCAGAACTCCGCTCCCAA
>JALHUM010000272.1 GCA_022865905.1 Anaerolineales bacterium
GACGATGCGATCTGGCACATGGAGCGCGCCTTCGAGATCCAGCCCTCGAATCCGGCCATCCAGGGCGAATTGAAGCGCCTGTATGGACAACGGGATGGCATTGAGCCGCCGAAGGTGCGCCTGACGCGTGACGCGCTGGCGAACATGTACAGCCAGGGTGAACTCTATAATCAGGCTATCGTGGAGATCCGCTCCGTGATGGCCGAGGACGCCAATCGCGCCGATTTGCAGGTGATGCTGGCGCGCGCTTATTACCGTGCCGGGCAAAAGGTGGAAGCCGCCGAGATGTCCATGACCTTGTTGAAGAAGTATCCCTATTGCCTGGACGCTTTGCGGATTTTGGTGGACATCCTGCCAGGGACGGGCTGCGCCGAGGATGCCCAGATCTACCGCCAGCGCTTAGAGCAGTTGGATCCGTATTCGGCTTTCGTGAATGACTCGGTTTTTCGATCTGATCAGGTGGCTGATTCGGTGATCACCCTGGAACGCCTGGAATACCTGCCCAGAGGGAAGCCGGAAGCGGTACAACCTGAATGGGCTTCTTCTCTGGGCATCAAGATGGGCACTGGCCCGCTTCTAGGGGTCATATCAGCTAAAGTCCCACCTGCGAAACCTGCCCCACAAACCCAGCAACCTGAACAGGGGCAACCGCCGGTTTCGTTCGAGCCTCCTGCGCCTGTTGCGCCCGGAGCCGCCCCGGGCGAGAGCGCCATCCCAGAGTGGCTGCGCTCCGCCGGCTGGCAGGAAGATACCGGCGAGGCGAAAGAAGGTCCGTCGGAGTTTGCTGAGCAGCCGCAACCCTCTGAGCCGATCGCCCAGGCGGAAATTCCCGACTGGCTGCAGGCGATGGCTCCCGAAGGAGCAGCCGCCCAAGTGGAAGCCCCAGAGCTTGAACTAACCACACTGGCTGCGGAGGAACCCGCTCCGGAAGTGACACCCTTCGATGAAATGCCCGCTGAAGGGGAGCAGGCCGCGGAGCTAAAACCTCCGATCGAGGGCGTCAGGGTGGGGGCGGTTTACGAAGAGATCGGCGACACACAGCCGGAATGGATGAAAGGCGTCGAGGCGGAGAAAGAGCCATCGACTCCATTTGTAGAAACGGAACCCGCTGCGCCGGTTTTCGGTGAACAGAAACCGCCTGAGCCTGAACCCACAACTGCCGTCCCTGGGCTTCCATCTGCTGACGACCAGGAGGCAGCCCTGGCCTGGCTGGAAAACCTAGCTGCGAAGCAGGGCGCCAAGCCCGAAGAATTGCTGACCAGGCCCGAAGAACGTCTTGAAAACCCGCCTGAGTGGGTGTGGCAGGAGGCAGCGGCTGGAAAACCTATCGAAGCGGCTGGGATCGAGCCGGAGGCGGAAAAAGCGCCGCCCTCCGCTTTGCAAGAAACCACCGAAGCTGCCTCTCTACCCGAAATGCCGGAAGAAGAGATAGCGGCTCCCATATTGGAAGAGACTATCCCCGCCAGTTTCACGCCAGAGTCCCCTGCGACGCCTTTCATGGAGGAGGAGACGCTGAAGTGGCTGGATAGTTTGTCGGCGGAAGAAAACGTCAGGTCCGAAGCGCGCCTCGAAGCCGCGCCGGAAGCGGGCCAAGAACAAGGGCCTGCCGAAGCGTTGCCTGCATCCAAGGAAGGGGATGTTAGCGCGTGGTTAAATGATCTCGAATCTTCTGAAATGAGGGAAAAAACACCCCCGACTGCTCAAACCCAGCCGACGCCGCCAGCCGGTGAAGAATTGCCGGATTGGTTGAAGGGTATTACCCAACCTACCCCGGCGGCTGAACCCCCGAAGGAAGAGGTGCTGCCTGAATGGTTGCGCACATCCACAGGGATGCCTGAAAGCCTCCCTGCGCAGGCACCAACCTTGCAAGAGCAAGAAGCTGTCGAGGAAGCAGGAGCGGCAATCCCGAGCGCGGACGAGGATATCCCCGTCGATGCGGTGCTAACGCCGACTGCCCCCGAGGAATGGCTGCGGGCCGAAAAGGTAGAGCCGCTTGCACCTGAACCGGTCAGTTTTGCCATTGAACCTGAACCTGAAACTGAACCTGAACCTGAGTCAGTGCAGCCGGCGACGAAGCCGATTGCGCTCGAGCAAGAAGAACCCGCAATGCCTCCCACCGAACCGACCGCGCCTGCTCCGAAAGCAGCGGAGCCTGCACCCGCGGCAGGATTACAAGGTGCATTAACCCCCGTGCCTGTTCAGGATAAAGATGCTGAGATGTTGCTCGATGCGCAGTCAACACTCAAGAGCGGAAAACTGGACGAGGCGATGGCTGGGTTCGTAAAGTTGATTAAAAAAGGACGATTGTTGGATGAGGTCATCCACGAACTGCGCGAAGCGGTCTACACCTACCCCGTGGATATCATCATCTGGCAGACGCTGGGCGACGCCTACAATCGCGCCAACCAGTTGCAAGACGCGCTGGACGCGTACACGAAGGCAGAAGAGTTGTTGAGATAACACCAGTCTCCCGGTGTTTCAAAAACACCGGGAGACTTTTCTATCTGGAGAATATCATGGAACGAACGTTGGTGCTCATCAAACCCGATGGTATCCAGCGCGGGCTGATCGGTGAGGTGACCAGCCGCCTCGAACGCCGCGGATTGCGGCTGGTGGCGGCCAAATTCATGGCAGTCAGCCAGGAATTGGCGGAGACGCATTACGCCATTCACAAAGGTAAACCCTTTTACGATGGACTCATCCGATACATCACCTCCGCGCCGGTCATGGCGATGGTTTGGGAGGGGCCGAACGCGGTGGCGGCCGTCCGCCAGACGATGGGGGCGACGCGCCCGACCGAGGCCGCGCCCGGCTCGGTGCGCCACGACTTTGCCCTCGAAGTGGGTCGCAACCTGACCCACGCCTCGGATACGGTCGAGAACGGCGAGCAGGAGGTTGCCTTGTGGTTCAAGCCGGGGGAATTGGTAAGCTGGGAAAGATCCAACGATCAATGGATATTTGAAAAGTAACTCTCGATGGCGATGGGGCGGGCGAGGACTCTGCTTGGGAACAGAAAAAACTCAAAGCCAGAAAAGTGCTTGAAAATGCGGCAGAATCCCCACCGTCCACTGCACGCTGTGTTAGCCGCCGCCCACTGTGGGAGACTCTTTGTGTATTAGACAATCAGAGATAATGCGCCCGAAAAAAATTGAAATTTTCATTCTTAAGATAAAGCCACTTCGTGACGCAAGATGGAATACACTTCGACATCCTGATTTGTGCCGTTATGGAAAAGTGCCCCACGCGCAATCCCTTCAAACTTGAACTCGCATTTCTCGGCTACTCGTTTAGATGCCAGATTGGGGGATAGAACCGAGATTTGAATTCGATTTATCTTCTTGGTTGAGAAGAGATGTTTGACAAGCAAGGAAACGGCTTCGGTGACATAGCCCTTGTTACGGCTACCTTCATCAAATAGGGTGTATCCAATTTCTACGCCGTTAAAATATGATGGTTCTCTGTCGGAAAAAATGATACCAACAATCTGCTCGTCTTTATCACATATTAGCAATTGGCCCCCATTGTCTGTCCAGAAACCTGTCTCGTGAAATTCCTTCTTGAAGGCTGTTTCGGATTGCAGGACATGCGGAATGTACTCACCCCTGTTGCGAATATCACTCCGCAACGCGAATAGGGTATCTAAGTCGGTCTCTCGAACAGTGCGTAAGATGATCTTTGTGCCTTTAATCATTGTTCATTCCTTTCCTTACTTTTTGTGGTGACGTAACGCTACGTCAAGGGGCGGCTAACTATGTGTTCACCCGCCGTTTGGCGGGTTAACGGCTTAAGGGCGGATTTCAGGCAGCCTAACATCCTAAATTCAATTGGGCGCATTTAGGCTGCAATCGGTCAAAATAAGACAATAACCTGAAATCAGTATAGCAAAATGGTGGAGAAAATGCAACACCGCGTAGCATCCCCTTGCGGTATTATTATTACCAACACGCCGATCCATCTTTCCTTATTGCACGTGCAGCAGCACCTTTCCCTCGTGCCACAAATCTTCCAGCCGGTAGTAATTGCTCAAATCGGGCGCGAAAAGGTGCACCACGATAGAGCCGTAATCCACTACCACCCAGCCGTCCCGCGGACTGCCCTCCACGCGGCCTTTGTGGTGATGCGTCTCCCGCACTTTCTCTAAAACTGCATCCGCCAGGGCGTCCAACATGCGGTCGCTGGTGGCAGTGCAGATGACGAAATAATCTGTAAACGAAGCAATCTTTTGTATGTCTAACAAGACGATATCTTCCCCCTTCTTTTCCTCCAGGGCATCTACGATTGTATGAGCAACTTCGAGTGTATTCAGAATTCACCTCTTTTTTGTGTGCTTGCGAGCCGCTGGTGTTCTTCCAGCGGCGAAGAATCTTATCCGACTGGCCTTGAGACCCTTCGGTCGCACAGAACGCTCCCTCAGGGTGACAGGCCTGAGCAGTTACCGTGGAGGATGATAAACCCTGCGTACTTGATGAGCTACTTGCCAAGCACGGCAGTATAAAGATGTGTATATACGGCCCCGCCGGGCTGTAAATCACTTTTGAAGATGTGCACGGCCTCCACAGCGACGGCACCGAGCGCGCCGACCCTGGTCTGCTCCAGCGCGGCGCGGATTTGTTGAACTTCGGCCGCTGAAGCATTTTGGTTGACGCGTCCAATCGTCAGGTGCGGGGAAAAAGGCCGGTTTTCAGGTTCATAGCTCAGGCGTGCGGCGGCCGCCTCGATCCCGCGCTGAAGCGCCTGCAAAGCGGCCGGAGCTTCGATCCCGATCCAGACGACGCGCGGCCGCCTGGGGTTCGGGAAAACACCCAGTCCACCAATCGAAAGCGAAAAACTGGCGTGCTGTTCGGCCTCGACCTTCAGGGCTTGCGACAGCAGCTCCAGATTGGCGGGAGAAACGTCGCCCAGGAATTTCAGCGTCAGGTGAACGTTATGCGGCGGCACCCAGCGGACGAGCGGCCTGGCGAGCGCTTTCTTCAGCCTTGCGGTGCTTTTGTCCATCGCGTCCTGCAACTCGGCGGGCATCTCGATGGCGATGAAAGAACGTAGCATCATACCTGGATAAAATAGCACAAGAAATGGGAAATGGCAAGGGGAATGTTGTCTTCACTGTCTCGGCTTCAGGCGTTCGTAATCTTCGGGCGTGTCCACATCTAAAAGCAGATTTTCATCGTGCCAGGGCAGGGTTGTGACCGGATGTTTGGAAAATATTCCTCGCCCGCCGACGTCGCCGGTCAAGGCCAGTAGATCAGGAAAAGTGACCCGGTCGAACAGAACCGGATTGGCGCGTTGACCCTGAACCTGCGGCGCGACGATAAGGCTCAAATCCAGGCTGTGACGTTTCACCAGCGCTCGCAGCACGCTCGGCGTGACCTGTGGCTGGTCGGCCAGCAGGAAGATCACGGCACCAGCCCCCTCCCGACCTCCCCCAAATCCAAAGGATTTGGGGGAGGTGTCCCGAAAGGACAGAGGGGGCAGGGCAGATAGTCCCGCGCGAATAGACGAACTTTGTCCGCTCTGCCAGTCTCGATTGCGGATGATTGTAACTGGCAAATCTCTAATTGCAGCCTCGACCTCCTTGGCGCGCGAGCCAGTCACCACGATGATGGGGAAAAGGTCCGCAGCCAGGGCGGTCTGCGCCACGAGGCGGATGAACGGTTGGCCGCGCCAGTCCAGCAGTTGTTTGGGCTGGCCCAGTCGCTCCGATGCGCCTGCGGCCAGGATGATCCCTGCCACTTTCTCGTGAACAGAATAAATCAATCCGTTTTTATCAGGGTTCGTCTGTGACTGTAGGGCGGTCGAGATAACCACGTCATAGTGGGGGAGCAGCTCACCTGCCATCCTGCCCGCCAGACTTTGCAGCTCGGCTGTGTCTGCCTGGTTGAGCAGGACCACACGCCGCGCTTGCGAGGGGATGTTTTTCAATCCGCCCGCCGGGTGGGTGAGGACGCATACAATCGCTTCCGGCGTGATGGTAGCGCCGATTCCCAATCCGCTCAAGCGGGCAAAGATTTCGGAGCGGTGGACATGCTCTTCATTGAGCGGCTTTCCCAGCCCGGACAGCCCGGCGACGACCACCACTGTCTCGACAAATTCCGGAATGGCTGGCTCGTGCTCCGCCGGCGCCTTGAGCGGTTTTTGCCGGGAGCCATCGGCTTCGATGAGCAGGGGAAGGTTATGATTTAGCGCAACTTCGCGTAGCCAGAATAATATATTTTTATCCACCCCTTTCGTTCGGTCTCCGTCCAACGACCCGGTGACCAGAACAACGCCGCGCAGAGCGTCCTCCAATTGTGCGATATCTTCCGGCTTCTGGGCAATCCAGTGCGAATCAGCCAACTCGATTTGATTGACGTGCAGGTGGGTGGTGGCGATGACAATAACCGGCTGCCCTTCGACTGCACTCCCTTTGGTCGCTCCGCTTAGGGCTAGTTCGCGAGCCAATTGGAAGAGCGCGGTCGTCTTGCCGCCCGCGCCGACGAAGGCGATCCCCCCCCGGCTTCCCCTAAATCCAAAGGATTTGGGGGAGGTGTCCCGAGGGGATGGAGGGGGTAAAAGACGCAAGGCGCGGGTAAGGTTCATTTCAAAAGATTGTTCCCTTTGGGGCCTTTGTGTTTGGATTATACCCATAGCACCTTGCGCACCTCTGGCCTTGCCAATATGGCCTCCAACACCCCGCCTCCTACTGCCAGAGCTTTGTCGGAGACCATCTGGCACAGGCGCGGGTCGTCGCGAGGGTCAACATCACCGATTTTCAGACTGCGTGTTACCTGTAAACCGGGGTGAATCAATCCGCGCAACACCCCGCGAAATGGGCTAACGATTTTCGATTTACGATTTTCGATTGACGATTGGATTTCAGCGATCAGTTCGCCTTCTTCACAATGTTCGCAAATTTGCTTATGCCCGATCACTACCCCGTCACACGGGGCGCGCAGGACGCGGGCAGGGTCGCCTTCGGGCGCGCCGGTATCCGGGTCCGGGCCGCCGCGCCAGTAGACCCGGCTCAGGGCGGGGCCGCGCCGTGTCTCGATCACAGCCTGGCAGTTCTCTCCGGCCACGAAGCCAGGGCCCAAACCGATGTACAGCGCGGGTGAGTAGCCAATGGGTTCGGGCGGACGCTTGGTCATGCGCCCGTCCACGATGACGGCGGGATGCAAGACCCTTGCCGAGATGCATTCGGGGTCAACCAACACCGGGATCTGCTGTTTGCCGAGGATGGTCAAGATGCGCAGGCTGTCGGTTGGGTCGGGGATGCGCCGGGCAGTGATCCCCTCGATGGTGATCTCGCCAGCGTAGATTGCTTCGGCGAACGAGACGGTGCGCCGAACAGCCAGCGGTTGAGCCAGCTCGGTAACAACCACTTTCAAACCGGAACGGAGCAGGCGGATGGCGACGCCAGTTGCGAGGTCGCCGCCGCCACGGACGAGGATGATGGACGCCATAATCAGGTATTTTTTTCAGACCCTTCCTGAAGGATGTGGCCGAATGCGTAAAAGGTGAAGTAAACGAAGAGGAAGAATAATGTGTACAGGCCAATGAAACCGATCGAGCGGAGGCTGGGATCTTGCAACCAGCTCCAAAGGTTTTCAGCGGTGCCGGCCGGGTTCTGGAGAATGTCCCAGGAGTTAAGGCGGATAAAGCGGCCGACGTAGATGCCGGCGCTGCTCAGACCCGCTACAGCAAACACGAAAATCCAGCCGAGCCAGCGGCCGAACTCACGCTTGACGATTTCCTGCATCAGATTGAGCGAAACGACCCCGAGTAAAACGCCTGTCCACGAGAACCAGGTGAGGAGGATAACATCGTACCAAAGCGGTCCATTCGTGGTTTCCTGGCCGAGGTGTTGCAGATCGGTCAGGATGTAGGGCGCGTTGGGGAAGAAGATCAGCCACAGGAATGCGAAGATGGGAATGGCAAAATAGACAAGCAATCGCCGCCATGAAAGCATGTAGGCCAAGTAAGCCAGCACAAATGGGATCCAGGCCAGAAAGAGATTCCAGACCAGCCCGAGGTATTGCCTGCTGTCGCTGTATGCGATCCGGGCAGCAACCAATGTCACGCAGACGAGAGATGCGGCGGAAAGTAAAAGGAAGATCCCCACTTTGTATTTGTGACGGGCGAATGTGTTGCGGAAACTGTTGGGCATAATTCTCCTATATCTTCCCCAGCCCACGCAGCACGCGCTCCGGAGTCAGCGGGAAATCGTCGAACCATACCCCGGTCGCGTCGTGGACGGCGGCTGCAATGGCCGGCGCCAGCGGCAGGAAGGGCAGCTCGCCCAGGCCGCGCGCCCCCCACGGGCCAATTGTATCCGGCACTTCGACGATGACCGGCTCAACCGCATCGGGTATGTCCAGGATTGTCGGGATGAGATAGGTGCTGAGTTGATCGGTCAACACGTAACCATCCTTGGTGATGAAATTCTCCAGCAGGGCATAGCCCTGCGCCTGGACGACGCCGCCTTCGATCTGACCTTCGACCAGGGACGGGTTGATCGCCTGCCCAACGTCGTCCGCAGAGACGACGCGCAGCACTTTGATGAAACCGGTCTCGGTATCCACTTCCACTTCGACAGCTTGAGCAACGTAGGCGTAGGCGAAGTTGGGTGTGGCGTAGCCGGTTTCCTTATCGAAAGGAGTGGTTTTTGGGCCAAGATATGTATATTCAGCAAGCGCCGGGCGTTCCTCGGCTTTCCACTTTGCCAGGGCGGCCTCCCCCGCGCCCTTCAGGGCATTGCCGGCCATGAAGGTCATGCGCGAGGCTGAGGCGCTGCCGGGGTTACCCATGTTTTCCGTGTCGGAGGTCATCAGCGCGACCTTCTCGACCGGCGCGCCAACCGCCTCGGCGACCATCTGAACCATCACCGTGTGGGTGCCCTGACCGACCTCCGCGCCGGCGTGCCAGGCGATAACGCGTTCGATCTCATCCTTTCCATGTAGCTCCACCCGCGCCCAGGAATTTTCCTGATAGCCAAAGCTGAAGCCCACGTTCTTGAATCCGCAGGCAAAGCCACGACCGTGAACTATTGACGGGAGATGTTTGACCCCTCGACCGTGCTCGGGGCGGGCGTGTGACCCCTCGACTGTGCTCGGGGCAGGCGTGGGACGTGTGTCCGACCAGCCGAAACGGTCGCGTGCCGCCTCGATGACCTGCACGATGCTGACCGGACCCGGAACCGGCGTGCCAACATTGAGCGTGTCACCATCCCTCAGCGCGTTGCGTAAGCGGAACTCGACCGGATCCATGCCAAGCTTCTCGGCCAATTTACTCACCTGCATTTCTGCCATGAAGAGCGCCTGAGGCGCGCCGAAGCCGCGGAAAGCGGCCGAAGGGATGTTATTCGTGTATACACCGATAACATCGGTCTTGACGTTAGGAATGAAATATGGCCCGGTAGAAGTGATAGTCGAATTGCCGAGCACCTTGTTCGTCGTGTACATGTACGCCCCGCCGTCGGCGATGATCTCCGACTCGGCGGCGACCAGCTTGCCATCAATGGTCACACCCCATTTGGCGCGCAACCGCATGGGATGGCGCTTGCCGTGTCCGAGGATGGATTCCCTCCGGCTCCAGACGATCTTGACCGGACGCTTGAGCTTCCAGGCTGCCAGCCCCAGCACGATCTGCACGGACATATCCTCCCGTCCGCCGAACGCGCCGCCGATGACCGGGTAGATGACGCGCACCTGCTCGTCCGGCAGGCCGAGCGCGTGGGCGATTTGGTCTCGGTCGGTGTGGGTCCACTGGCCGCCCGCTTTTACGGTTACGCGTCCAACTTCGTCGAGATAGGCTAGGCCGGCTTCGGGTTGCAGGTAGGCGTGTTCCTGCACAGGCGTGAAGTACTCGCTCTCCACGATCACGTCGGCTTTGGCGAAACCCGCTTCGATGTCCCCTTTGCGGATGCGGTCATGCACGCAAACGTTGGAATCGCCTAATTCCGGGTGTACGAGCGGCGCGCCGGGATGCATGGCGGCCACCGCGTCCGTGACGACCGGCAAATCCTCGTATTCGACTACGATGAGCCTACTGGCTGCCTTGGCTGCCTTCTCCGTCTCAGCAACAACCACAGCCACCTGGTCGCCGACAAAGCGGACGATGTCGCGACCCTCGCCCTGCCCCCCTTTCATCCCCCAATTTCCGCACTTCGAAATGGGGGGACAGAGGGGGGCGAGGGCAGGGCCGCACAGCACGGGCTGGTCCGCCCTCTGCAGGCCGTACTCGTTGACCGGCACATCTTTGGCCGTAAAAACAGCCACCACGCCGGGAAACGCCTCGGCTTTGGAGGTATCAATGCTTACCACGCGCGCGTGCGGCCGCCCGGCGAACAGGATTTTCATGTGCAGCATGCCCGGCATCGTGAGGTCGCCGGAATAAAGCGCCGCGCCCGTGACCTTATCGCGGGCGTCAATGCGGGGGATGGAAAGGCCGATAACAGATTTTTTTCTCATTTACCCTATCTCTTATACCTCTTCGGTCTATGCCCCGATGGCGGGGCGTCCACGGCGGAATAGCGAGGCGGCCCCAGGCCTCGATAGATAATGGCATAGAGGGTCGAGTAGACGCCCATGAGCAGCGCCAAAACTACAACGAAGAACGCCAGAACGGCTTTCAGGTTGTTATAGTTCGCAATCGGCCCGGCAATGCTCGTCAGGAAGGGGATTTTCCACACCCAGTCGGGAAATTTTATGTACCCAAGCCATTCAGACGGGATTGGCCATCCCTGACTGAGGCCGTAATTCACCAACAATGCTGCACCCGCAAAGGATAACAGCGGGACGATCAAGATCAAAATGCAGCCAATGCCGCGCCAGATTGGATGAGCCTCGCGTGAGCGCGGGGGTTGTTGACGTGTGTATTTTGAGTATTTTCCCATGCCGATCCTCCTGTAGGGGCGGGATCACCCTGCTCCTACGCTCGCGTCCTCGATTGCTTTTACGATCTTGTAATAACCTGTGCAACGGCACAAGTTGCCGGTGATCGCCTGCGCGATTTCGCCTCGCGTCGGATGCGGTTTTTCTTCCAGCAGCTTTGCCGCCGACATCAGGAATCCAGGCGTGCAGTACCCGCACTGCACCGCGCCATCCTGGATGAATGCCTCCTGCACCGGGTGCAACCGTCCCTCTTTCCCTACCTGCCCTGCCTGCCCTGGCGGCCAGGCCAGGGAGCGAAGTCGTAGAGTGGGAGAGGGACCTGGGGTGAGGGTATCTGCCAATCCTTCTACCGTCACGATCTCCGCGCCGTGGGCGCGCGGCGCAGGCACCAGGCAGGCCATCACCGCTTTGCCGTCCAGGAACACCGTACACGCCCCGCACTCGCCCTCCGCGCAACCTTCTTTTGTGCCGGTCAGCCCGGCCTCTTCACGCAGCAAGCGCAGCAGGCTCTTGTCCTGTCCGCTCGTGAAAGTGTAATCCTTGCCGTTGATCTTCGTGTGGATCATTGAACCTGCAATGTGCTGGCTGCCCGAAAAGCCGTTGGATACCTTAGCTTTATCTTTTCCCCACAGCAGCACCGGATCGGACGGGAACCCGGCCTGCTCGCCTCGACCAGGCTCGGCGCGAGCTTCACCATCCTCGATGGCTCGAAGCCCGCGTAGGGTCAGCACGCGCACCATCTCGCGACGGTAAGCGGCCGAGCCGCGGATGTCGTCAATCGGGTGGGCGGCTTTGGCTGCCAGTTCGGCTGCTTGAGCGATGACCTCTGTGGTCAGATCTTTGCCAGCCAGGTAGCTCTCGGCTTCCGGGGCGTGGATGATGGTTGGCGCGACCGCGCCAAGCGTGATGACGGCCGATTTAACGCGCAGCCGAGCTTGCCCCGAGCTTGTCGAGGGGTCAAGGGTCAAGAGGAGCGCCACGTTGACCACCGAAATAGCCTGGGCGCGGCGCAGAGCCAGTTTCATGAAAGCCCCCCGTTGGTCATCCTTCATAGCCTGGAAGGCAATATCCACCAGCATCTCGTCTGGGCGCATAACCGTTTTGCGTACACCTGTATAAAATTCGCTCAACGGCAACTTGCGCTCCCTGCTCGACGACTTGAGCGTCACCCATGCTCCCAGCGCCATCAGGGGCGTGATCGTGTCGTTGGCGGGGCTGGCAGTGATGAGGTTGCCCGCCACCGTCCCCCGGTTGCGGATCTGCGGCGCGCCGACTTCCCAGGTGGCGCGCGCCAGGGGATAGGCGCGTTCGCGCAAGAGCTTGGAGGCCGCACAGTGGTTGTGCGTCACCAGCGGCGCAAGGTGGAGGACATCCCCCTCGTCTAGCGTGATGTTATCCAGGTACGGGACGCGGGAAACGTCAACGAGAGTCTCGATCCCCGGGCGGAGGCCGCGTTCCAGTTCGAGCATCAGGTCGGTCGCCCCGGCCACGATGCGGGCGCGTTCGCCATGACGGGCCAGGATACGCAGTACTTCGTCAATCGAAGCAGCAGAGATGTATTCGTTCCACATGGCTTAATTAAACCACAAACCCCAAAAACGGGGGCAGAAGTCACAAGAGGGCAATCAGGGTCTTCTCAAAATCGAGAAGTATCCTGCCAGTGTGCTCCATCCCCCTGTCCCCTTCCCCAGGGAAGGGGAAAAGAAGCGAAAAAAGGGGTGCGGTGGGCGCGAAGCGCCTCCGCACCCCTTTTTTCGCACAGGGCTCCCCTCCCCGATTCGGGGAGGGGATGGCGGTGGGGGTGAGAAATGGATTTATTTACTGCCCGGCGCTGCCGGTGATGACCTGGTAGCGGCGGTCGTAAGTCTCGATGACCTGACGCGCCAGCGCATCCACGTTGCGGATGGCCGCCTTGAGGCCTTCGCCGCCGACAGAGGCTTCCACCGTGTCGAGGCCGCTGCTGATCTGACCGGCCAGGTCGAAGAAAGCCGCATCGAAGGCGTAGATCTGCGCCAGTTCCTTCTCGTTGATCTTGACTGCATCGAAGAAACCGGAATAGCCGTAGGAGGCGGTCTTGATCCGGTCACTGAAGGTGCGCAGCTTCAACGAGACCGAGTCCATCTCATCCAGAAAATCCATCTGGCCCGCACTGACGATATCTTTTTGCAGGGAGGAGGCGCGGCCGGCGAGTTCGGTGTAACGCAATGCAACCTGGTCACGCAGCAGCTTATCGGCCGCGCGCCGGTTGGTACGCTCGACATAGCCGTTGAATCCAGGCACGTAGCTCAACAGTTTCTTGAAGATATCCTGTTGTCCCTTGACGGTTTCGAAAAGGTCGCTCATTTTACCTCCGGTTGATGTTGGAATGATTATCACTTTCTAGTTGCCGCTTACATTATAGCCTGAGATTGCAGTTATAATCAAGCGACTCGATTTTGGTCATCCTTATCTACGTTCTCGGGTCGGGAAGGTTGCTACCCTCCAATCTTCCCCGAAACATAAATCTAATGCAAGGAGCAGAAAATGATCGTTACAACCAAGCAACTGTTTGAGGCAGCTTACGGCAAGTATGCCAGCGGAGCTTATAACATCAATAACCTTGAACAGACGATGGGCCTGTTCCGCGGCAACCTGGATAGCAAGGCCCCCTTTATTATCCAAATCAGCAAGGGCGCACGTTCCTATACCCACAAGAGGATGCTCGAGGGTTTGA
>JALHUM010000273.1 GCA_022865905.1 Anaerolineales bacterium
CGCCTCCCGCAAGCCCCTCTTCATTGCGCTGCTCCTCTGGACCCTGATCCTGTTCGCCATTTTCCAGCCGCTTTCTGCCCCGCTGACGACTCCCGCCGCCCCCTCCGGCATCGTCTCGTTCGAGCTGGCGCGTACGCCCGAAAACGCGCAGCCGATGGTCGCCTCGTGGGATGGGCGCGCCAAGTTATTCGCCGCCTTCGGCCTGGGCTTCGATTATCTCTTCATGCCCTCCTACGCTTTCGCCATCGCCTTAGCCTGTCTGCTGGCGGCGGGACGGCATCCGGGCGCGTTCGCCAAAATCGGCGCGTGGCTGGGCTGGGGCGCGTTCCTCGCCGCGATCTTCGACGCCGTCGAGAACATTGGCCTGTGGAACTCACTGCTCGGCCCGGTCGGCGCGACCTGGCCGCAGGTCTCTTACTGGTGCGCGACGTTCAAATTCGCCTTGATCCTGCTTGGCATTCTCTACGGGCTGGTGGGTTGGGTCTGGCCGAGGAAGCGGAGCTGAATGAGTGAATCTGGTAAACTGTGGTTAGGAAAGATGCAGCCTGATCTCAGTCTCCCGGCATCTGCGAGATGCCAGGAGAACCTTTACCACGCCATACGCTTGACTCGCTGGGTAAATTCTTTATACTGAAGGCAAGGAACAGGTGGTTCTAATGGTGAGGGTTATTTATTAATGTAATGATGGCAATATCAGTCTAAACAAAAAAGACGACAGGTGCCAGATATAAACTTATTTTTGAGGCCATCAACCGAGCATATCGTTAGCCTATCAACTTTGAATAGGAAAGGGGTTCCCCAGTGGAATATATAATGAAGATCAGCGATTTTATTGCCACCACACTCAACGAAATCATTGCTCCATTATCCACGCAAGAGTAGAAAAGGGAATACATGGAAAATGTTTTTCACAATATACAAGGCTATCAAAAAGCCCAGTTGACATCATATCAATATTGATATATAATAAATGGGCGCACAAATTCCCGACTTCGACGAACACGGATGCTTACCACCAGGTGTGTATTCTGTTAGCATCGAAGATGTGGTCAATAGATTCGGTGGATCAAAATCACTGAAACGCAGCCAGCTCACAAAGAATCTTAAGGATTTTTACAGTTTCGTTAGATACTACGCTACGGAAATATACATTGATGGGAGCTATGTGACTCAGAAGTTGGCGCCGCGAGACATTGATATGATTGTGATCTTTCCGCTTGAATTCTTTGCAAACATAGTAGCACACCACAGATTTTCTGATTTCTCCAAAGATCATGTAAAATACAAACTTCATATGTTTCCCTTTATTGACGGGAAAGACGAAAAAAAGAAAAAAATAAGATTAAACTATTTCACTCACGCTCGCCCAGAAGATGGCGGGTATGAAAAAGGGATCATCCAAGTGGAGTGTAAAAAATGATAATTAAGAACATTGCACAGCTCAAAAGCTCTGAAGCACGCAGAGAGACTGTTTGCAAAGAACTCGAAGAATACAGTGGATATACCGGGATTCAATATGAATTCTATGTAAGGCCTTTGATTATTGAAATGCAGGAATTGGACAGACAGATCAATGAATTCAAAGAACTTACACACCTTCCTTTTGAACAAGCGATCATTGATGTGCTGAGCAAGCCGGTCCTAGTTGATAATATTAGTGAGTTATTGGCGAAGTTGCGCATTGCTGCTAAAAAGACACAAGCAGAGATGGCCGAACTCCTTGGCTGGGAGCAGTCTAATTTGTCAAGATTTGAAAACGAAACCTACAGCTCCCAAACGATCAGCAAGATCGTCGAATTCGCCAGCGCTCTGAAAATCTATTTACAGGTGATGCCATCACTGACTGAAGAACCGGAACAACCCCAGACTCAACTAAAAATTGAACGGATCAACCTCGAGGAAACTACATCGACCCCCATTAAATCATTTCTAATTATTGAGAAGAGCGATATCGATACTTACAGGGTATCTGTAGATTCGTCAACAGATGTGTAAGGAGTTTGTCATGAAGATTATCAAGCAAAAATCCACACAGATTATCATGCTTCCACATGAACAGCTTCCCTTTGAAATGCTGGCAAATAGAAAATATTTTGAACTGCTCATCCAACGCTATAGTTTTGGACAAGTTGATCAAATTAGGGATCCAAATGGCACTATGTCAAGCTTGCTATTCTCTAATGGCTTATACCATGTAGAAAGTTCACCAGATGTTGCCATTCAACGTCTCAGTGTAGAGAGTCGTAAGGTTGTTATTGCTATAGAAGGCGCTACAAGTTACGCTGAAAAAATGTGGGGAGAAATTAGGGAAGCGCTGCATGTTGTGACACCCACGAATGATAACAATGATCTTACACCAGTCTTGGTAACAAACGAGAGCGAAATAATGGCACATCTTGATTTCCCAGCCGGCGCTTTCTTTTCCTCTCCGTTTGATGACTTTTTCCAAAAAGAAGTGATCGAGAAGACATCTTCTAGCCTGGCTACCTCCCATATTGGATCTTCAGGCGTCTCTTTCTCTATTGACTATGTGCCAGAAACCGATATGCCCAACGACCGTCGGATCAACCTAGTCCGAAAAGAATTCAACATTAAGACCGCAATCGGATATCCAGTGAATGACCAAATATATTCTTCATCTGGACCTATCAGCACAGACGTTCACATTGATCTTTTGCAACACCTAGAAAAAATACTCAAATAAAACTACTGGCCGCTTCAAACAGAAACAGCATCTCCTCCGCTTCTCCATCTGGGCGGTTGTCAACACCGAGCGGTTACGATGTAATTTGGGGATGCGCTTTTTTTTCTCCCCTTGACAAATAGACGGTTATCTATATAATATCAAATAGACGGTTATCAATATGGCAACATTCGACCCTGTCCTCTTTGCCAAAACCCTGGCTGATGAGACGCGGCAGAAGATCATGAAACTGTGCTGCTGCAACTGGCTCTCGGTCAACGAGATCGTCGAGCATCTTAGCGTCAGCCAGCCAACGGTGTCGCATCATCTCGCCATCCTGCGCGAAGCAGGCCTGGTCGAGGTCCGCGAGGAAGGCAAGCAGACGTTCTACAAACTGAACCAGAAGCGCATCACCGTCTGCTGCGGGCAATTGCAGGCAAATTTTGCCTCCGAGAATGGGCTGGTCGAGACAGTCTCTTGAAAACAAATCATCGTGTCGCTGCGAGGCGGTGTTTTCCCGCCGACACTTGCACCTGCTGCAAGTGCAGGTGAGCAGTCTCCCAGCCAACGAGGGGGTTGCTTCGTCGGTCTTCGGCTTCGCTACGCTCCGCTCAGACCTCCTCGCAACGACACAGTAGTCTCTTTTTTTGACCTAATATATAGACTTTCGTCTATTTGACAGATTCTCAAACTGGAGGAAGAAATGACCCAAAACCCCACCCCCATCCACGAAATTGTCCGCGAACATTATGCGGCGCAGGCCCGCTCCGGCAGTTCCTGCTGCGGCGACACCTCGAGTTGTTGCGATTCGAAGAATGCCCTCTATCCCGTAGAACTGCTCAACAACCTGCCGGACGACGTTGCCAGCTTCAGCCTGGGATGCGGGAACCCATTCGTTCAGGCGGAATTGAAACCCGGCGAAACCGTCCTGGACCTCGGCTCCGGCGGCGGGCTGGACTGTTTCCTGGCCGCCAAACAGGTCGGCGAAAGCGGCCGCGTCATCGGAGTGGACATGACGCCGGATATGCTCGAACGCGCCCGCCTCGCCGCGTCCCGGCTCGGGTTCCGGAACGTCGAGTTCCGTCAGGGATACCTCGAAAGCTTGCCGGTCGAAGCCGCCAGTGTGGACGTAGTCATCTCGAACTGCGTCATCAATCTCTCGCCGGATAAACCGCAGGTCTTCCGCGAAGTATTCCGCACTCTCAGGCCGGGCGGACGCGTCGCCGTCTCGGACATCGTGACCAATGGGCCTTTGCCGGAGGCGCTGCAAAAGGATATGGAAGCCTGGGGCGCGTGCGTGGCCGGCGCGCTGGACGTGAGTGAGTACACGACTGGTTTAAGCAAAGCCGGATTCACCGATGTCAAAGTCCAGCCGAAAGGGGATGCCAGCGAACTCATCGAAGCCGCTGGGCTGAAAGGGAAAATCTTCTCGGCCGCGATCACTGCCCGCAAACCGGCATAACCCGACAAGGAGACGATTCATGATTAGCACGGGTGCGCTCGCTGAAACCCCACAGGTTCTTTCCACTACCTCCCGCCTCACCGCCGCCGACCGCTGGGATCACTTCCTGGCGCGCGTGGGCGTGAAGCGCGGCGAACACCGGGTCGAGCCGGGGCTTTACGCCCTGGGAAAGCCCACGCCGGATTCGCCGGTCTTCGTCACTGCGAACTACACCCTCAGCTTTGACGCCCTGCGCGCCGCGCTGGATGGGATGGATGGATACATTCTGGTGCTGGATACCCAGGGCATCAACGTCTGGTGCGCAGCTGGGAAAGGGACGTTCGGGAGCGATGAAATCGTCCACCGCGTTTTCGCGACCGGTCTCAAAAACGTGCTCAACCACCGGAAACTCATCCTGCCTCAGTTGGGCGCGCCCGGCGTCGCTGCCCACGAGGTCAAGAAGCGCACCGGCTTCAAGGTCGAGTACGGCCCGGTGCGGGCGGTCGATCTGCCCGAATACCTGAAAAGCCACAACGCCTCGGCCGAGATGCGCCGTGTGCAGTTCACCCTGCGCGACCGTGCGACTTTGATTCCGGTGGAACTCGTCCACGTCATCCTGCCGACCTTGATCGTGGCCATTATCCTTTATTTCACCGGCGGCATTGTGTCCAGCCTGGCGGCGGTGACGGCTGTCCTGGCGGGGACGGTGCTGTTTCCCATCCTGCTGCCCTGGCTCCCCACGCACAATTTCAGCACGAAGGGATTCATCCTCGGCGGACTGGCCGCCCTGCCCTTTGCCCTGTCAGTATTCATCCGCCATCCCGATTGGACCTGGTACCGGCAACTCGGGCAGGCGCTGGGCTTCCTGCTGGCCATGCCGGCAGTGATGGCTTTCCTGACGCTCAATTTCACCGGCTCGACGACCTTTACCTCGCGCACCGGCGTCCGGCGGGAGATGTTCGCTTACATCCCGGCCATGGCTTGGACCTTCGCGGCCGGCATCGTTCTCAACCTCGTCTTTGTCTTCGTCCGCTGATCGGAGGCCCGGATATGTTCGACGCTTACGCTGTCAATACGCTCGCCTACAACCCGGAATTGTGCA
>JALHUM010000274.1 GCA_022865905.1 Anaerolineales bacterium
ATAATGGTAGCCATATTTCAGGCTACCATAATGGTAGCCTACCCTGGCTTGCCTGCTAGGGCAGGCTGGCTACCTTAATCAGAGGCCTTTTTCTCTATTGGATACGGCGCCCTTGTACGCCGGGGAGAGGTGAACCGTGACAGGTATAACGAACATGGTCATGCCGAAGATCGAGCGCGAGGACGAGGCTCGGAATTATGGCAAGTTCATAATCAGCCCGTTGGAGCGCGGCTACGGTGTAACCCTGGGCAACGCTTTGCGGCGGGTATTGCTTTCATCGCTGGAAGGCACTGCGGTGACATCCATTCGCATCGCGGATGTGCTGCACGAGTTCAGCGACATCCCAGACGTCCGTGAAGACGTGTTGCAGGTCATGCTGCAGATCAAACAATTGCGCCTGATCCTGGATGGTGTGGACGCCACCCGTATGCACCTGGAGGTGCGCGGGGAGGGCGTTGTGACCGCAGCCGACATCGTTGCGCCTCCCGAGGTGCAGATCATCAATCCGGACCTGTACATGTTTACCGCGGACAATGCCAAAACCCGCCTGGGCATCGAATTCATGGTCGAACGCGGCCGTGGTTATTCGCCTGCCAACGAGCGCGGGCGTATGCCGATCGGCGAGCTGCCCGTGGATGCGATCTTCGGCCCGGTCAAGCGCGTCAACTTTAACGTGCAGGCGGCGCGCGTCGGCCAGAGCACCAACTACGACAAGCTGGTTCTCGAGATCTGGACGGACGGCACCCTTTCGCCCGAAAAAGCCTTGAGCGGCTCGGCCAAGATCCTCATCGAGCATCTGCGCTACATTGCAGGCGTCAGCGAGGAGACCCTGACCATCGCCATCGAAAAAGAGGTGGCGGGTTCCCGCCTGACCAGCGAGGTGGCCGAGACGCCAGTCGAATCGCTCGACCTTTCGGTGCGCGTTTTCAATTCACTGAAGCGCACTGGCATTACCACAGTCGGCGACGTGCTGGAGCTGCTCGATAAAGGCGACCAGGCTGTGATGTCCATCCGCAACTTTGGCGAGAAGAGCCTGGAAGAGTTGCGCGCCAAGATGCACGAGAAGGGCTATTTGAAGGACGAAGTCAAGAAAGAGTCGGAGTAACTTAGAAATGCGACATCAAGTATCAGGTTACAAACTGAACCGCAGCAAGGGTGCGCGCATCGCGCTGCGCCGCACGCTGATCAAGCAGTTCTTTACGCACGAGCGCATCCGCACCACCGAAGCCAAAGCCGCCGCAATCCGCGGCGAGGCCGAGCGGATGATCACCCTGGCGCGCAACGTCAAGGATGCTGGGGATGTCGAGAAGGTCAACGCACGCCGCAATATCGCCGCGCGATTGGGCGATAACGAGGTCGTCAAGAAGTTATTCGATGAAATTGCCCCACGTTTTTCTGAGCGCGCCGGCGGTTATACCCGCGTCTTGAAGTTAGGCCCCCGCCAGGGCGATGCAGCCGAGATGGTGCTGCTCGAATTAGTGGAAGAGTAATCAGTCATCAGTTCTGATCACTGATTACTGATAACTGGCACTATGGAACGTTACCAGATCATCCTGGCTTACGACGGCACCGATTTCGTCGGCAGCCAACGGCAAGCGAAATCCCGTACAGTGCAGGGCGAGCTTGAAAAAGCTCTGCGTAAGCTCGGCTGGGATAAGCGGACGGTCTATCTGGCCGGACGCACCGACAGCGGAACCCACGCCAGCGGGCAGGTGGCCGCATTCGATCTTGAATGGCAGCATTCGCTCGACGATTTGCGCAATGCCCTGAACGCCAGCCTGCCTGCGGATATGGCTGTGCGGGAGGTGAAGGTCGCGGCGGCAAAATTCCGGCCGCGCTTCGACGCCACCTCCCGCCGCTACCGCTACCGGCTGTTCTGCCAAAAAGTGCGCGACCCGCTGCGGGAACGCTACGCTTGGCGGGTTTGGCCGCCCGTCGCTGACCTGACGCCGCTGGCGGTAATATGGCCTGGCACGCACGACTTCGCCGCCTTCGGTTCCCCGCCCCGGCCCGGAGGCAGCACGCTGCGCACCGTTCTGTTCGCCGAAGGGCAAGATCACGGCGACGAGTGGACCTTCGAGATCCAGGCGGATGCCTTCCTGTACCGCATGGTGCGCCGGCTGGTCTACGTCCAGGTGGCCGCCAGGCAGGGAAGGGTTCAGGCGGAGACTCTGGTCAGGGCTTTGCGAGGCAAGCCCGAAGCATCGTCCCGAGGCGTAAGCCGAGGGATCCAGGACGTGCCCGCTGGTCTCGCTCCGGCGAGCGGCCTGACGCTGGTCGAAGTCCGGTACGATAATCTGGTCTGATCTACTTAGAACCTATCCGAACATTCTACTCGAGGCGGCCTCCCCGCCGCCGAGGACGGCAGCAGAGCAATTTTAGGATAGATACTTAGTTTGTAAGCGGAGAGTCGAAAGTGCAAAAAACATATTATCCTAAGGCTGGTGAAATCGAGCGTGGCTGGGTGTTGGTGGACGCTAACGGCCAGAATTTGGGTCGCCTGGCGACGCAGATCGCAAGTATTTTGCTGGGCAAGAACAAGCCAACCTTCACGCCTGGCGTCGAGATGGGTGATTCCGTGGTCGTCATCAACGCTGCCAGGATCACGGTGACCGGCACCAAAACCCACACGAAACTGGACGAGAAGATGTACCATCGTCATTCGGGATATCCCGGCGGCTTGAAGACCATCAGCCTGCGCCAGCAGTTGGAAAAGCACCCCGACCGCGTGATCCGTTCGGCGGTATGGGGAATGCTTCCGCACAACAAGATGGGCAAGCACATCCTCGGACGGCTCAAGATCTATGCCGGCGCGGAGCACCCGCACGCGGCGCAGTTCTCGCAGCAGGTTTCATAGTCGGTTGTCATTGCGAGGAGCGACACGCACCTGCGTTGTGGGCAGGTGAGCGACGAAGCAATCCCCAAGTGAGAAGGAGATTGCTTCGGGCAAAAGACGCCCTCGCAATGACACAACTAAAGTAGGAAGGAACTCATGTCTGTTCAATATTTCGAAGGCGTCGGACGCCGCAAGGAAAGCATCGCCCGCGTGCGCGTGATGAGCGGCTCGGGCATGTTCACCGTCAACGAGAAAGAGCTGCCAGCCTATTTCACCCGCCTGGGTGACATCGAAACCATCCTGGCTCCGCTCAAGGCCGCCGGTCAGGATGTGAAGACTTACGACATCACCGTTCACGTCAATGGCGGCGGCGTGAGCGGCCAGACCGATTCGGTGCAGCTCGGCCTGGCGCGCGCCCTGGTCAAGATTAACGACCAGTGGGGCCCAATCATGCGCAAGGGCGGTTTCATGACGCGTGACCCGCGCGTCAAGGAACGCAAGAAGCCCGGCCTCAAGCGTGCCCGCAAGGCGCCTACGTACACGAAGCGCTAAAGACGTAAAACGTAACGACCTAAAACGTAATGCGTGCGTAAACGAGGAGTCCTTCTTACGTTTTGCGCTTTACGCATTACGTTTTGCTTTAAGCAGCTTTCAGAAAGGAACCACTTATGCCCGGCATTACCCTGCTCGGCCTCGGCCCCGGCGACCCGGCAAAGCTGACGCGTGAAGCCTGGGATGTGCTCTCTGCGGCGGACGAAATCTGGCTGCGCACCAGGCAGCATCCCACGGTCGCTGCTTTGCCGCCTGCGCTCGAGTTATTTTCATTCGACGAACTGTATGAGAAAGGGGAATCCTTCGAGTCCGTTTACGCCGCCATTGTTGAAAAAGTGCTGGAATTGGGACAGCGCGAGCAGGGCGTGATCTACGCCGTGCCGGGCGACCCTTTTGTGGCGGAGGCCACCGGCCCGGCCATAGCGCAGCGTGCCCGATCCCTGGACCTGCCGCTGAAAATCGTGAGCGGACTTTCCTTCCTTGAACCGGCCTTCTCTGCCCTCGGCCTCGATCCGTACCCGCGCCTGGCCCTGCTGGACGCGCTGGAACTGAGCCAGGCGCACGTCCCGGCCTTCCCGCCGGATATGCCGGTTTTGATCGCCCAGATTTACTCACAGATGGTCGCCGCCGAGGTCAAGATGACGCTCAATGCCGTCTATCCCGACGAGCATCCGGTGCGCCTTGTCCATGCCGCCGGGACGAAAGGCGAAATCGTCGAAGACATCCCTCTCTACGAAATAGACCGCAGCCCGCACATCGGCCTGTTGACCGCGCTGTACGTCCCGCCGCTGGGCGAGGGGACTTCGTTCGAGGCCTTCCAGGAGATCGTCGCTCATCTACGCGCTCCCGATGGCTGTCCCTGGGATAGGGAACAAACTCATGCCTCGCTGCGCCCGCATTTGCTGGAGGAAGCCTACGAGACGCTTGCCGCGCTAGATGCTGAAGACCCGGCTAAGATGGCGGAGGAGTTCGGCGACCTGCTGCTGCAAATCGTCCTGAACGCCCAGATTGCCAATGAAGAGGGCGAGTTCGGCATGGCGGATGTGCTCAAGGGCATATACGACAAGATCATCCGCCGCCACCCGCACGTCTTTGGCGACTTGAAGGTAGAGGGCGTCGGGGGCGTTCTGCAGAATTGGGAGAAACTAAAAGCGAGCGAGCGGGAGACGAACGGCGAGGCCGGGAAAGGCCTGCTGGACGGCGTCCCGCTGGCGCTGCCGGCTCTGACCCAGGCACAGGAATACCAGGATCGCGCCGCCCGCGTCGGCTTCGACTGGCCGCAGATCGAGGGCGTGCTGGATAAGATCGCCGAAGAGATCCAGGAAGTAAAAGCGACGACGAACGGCGAGGAATTGACTGATGAACTGGGCGACCTGTTCTTCGCCCTGGTCAATCTGGCGCGCTGGAAGAAAGTGGATGCCGAGTCCGCTTTGCGGGCGACCAATCTGCGCTTCAAGCGGCGCTTTGCTCATGTGGAGCAGGGGGCGCGGGATCAGGGGAAGAAGGTGTCAGAGTTGTCGCTGGATGAGATGGAGTCGCTGTGGCAGGAAGCCAAAAGACAGTGAGCAGTGATCAGTAGCCAGTGAAAAAAGACCTCCCGCAGATGACTTCGCGGGAGGGATGTTTTAAACCAACAGTTTGTGTTCGCGGCGGGCTCTCCCTCTCCATTTTCTAAGAAAATGGGGAGGGTGGCCCGCCGAAGGCCCCCTTGAGGGGGTAGGGCCGGGTGGGGTCTCCCTCCTATTATCGTATCACTTCTGAAAACGCGCCGGTTTCCGAGCGGTCGCGAAGCACCCCCGGAGTGAAGCGGAGGGGGCAGCTGGCTGCCTGTCCCGCCTGTCCTGACTGTTTTTGTCAGGGCGCACTTTGCGGGGTCCGCTGCTGCCGGTTTTAGCCGCCCCATGCCTTCGGGGATGCCTTGATGAACCGTTGTGGGCCATAAATCAGAATGATAACAATAGCGACGATGGCTGTAATACCGACTACAAAAGCATAAGAGAATACGAAAACGCCCAACTCAAGCAAGACAAATGCCATCGTATTTGACATAGCATGGAAAACACTCACGAAGAACAGACTATGATTGGTATGCTGGTATAGCCAAGTGTAGATAACGGTTAAGGACAGACTGAAAATGATTTCTCCGTACCACGGCAAGTCTGACATCGGTAAAGTGGGGTTCAGTATCAGCGGCAAATGCCACAGACTCCACAAGAGACCCATGATGAAGACAATCTTCAAATCATTGTAACCTTCTTGAAGGCGAGGCAGGGCAAAACCGCGCCAGCCAATCTCTTCCCAAACATTGGAGAGCACCATTGTGACAAATATGGGAAGTAAACTGACCCACGTGAATTGACCAACTGCTGGAAACGCCTGACCAAAGATTGTCCCAATGCCGAGGGCTACGGCCGTCACAACAGCCCAGAAGCCGAACACAAATACAAACCACCAAAGGGAAACTCGCAATTTGAATAGGGGCCCAAACAGTTTTCGGATGCCGTCTTTTTCCTTGATTACCAGAATGACGATGACAGCCGCAAGAGTTGGCCCCCCACCCCCTAAAAGGTTGAGTAATGGATTGTCAAAGGGGAATAACCCGCGCCCATACAGCGCTTGCGGAATCCATCCCAGCCAAGAGATCACAAAGGCCAGAAAGTAAAACGCAATCACGGGGTGACGTTTTATCGCACTGGTTGGATTATCCGTGATGCTCCTTAACTATGATGATGAAGAAGCGGCTAACTCGTGATTCTACGAGCATGGTGTGTTTAATACCGGGTTAATAAGAGCTCGGTGTGTTTAATATCGAGATGAATGCGCTCCAGTGGCGAGTGTGCCGCCACCCGGTTGACGATCTCAGGGTAACTGCTTAAATCTTGCATTTGTCATATTCTTGCAGGTCAAGTGGTTACTCTCTTCCTCGCGCTAAGTCTCTAGCAGCAGGAATTCGAACTTCATACCACCCGAATATTCACCACCATAATGGTAGCCTTCTGGCTACCATTATAGAATCTTTCCGATGAAAGTCGAGTAGGAACTAAAGAATCTCCTTGATCCAACCATTGGCGAAGACTCCCTTGCGCGGCAGCCCAGCCCTCAGTGTGGAGGCGGTTTATGGATAGACGAACTCTTGCTCGTAGTATTCTTTCGCCTCGGCCTGCTTCTTCTTCGTCAGGGTAAGGATCTCTTCGTAATTCTCTTCGAGTACCCGCAGAACAATCCGATCTATGAAATTCTTCGCACACAGCCCTCTCAAGATCGAGATGACTTCCCGCTGTTCCAACCCTTCGCGATAGGGCCTGTCCTCGGCCAAGGCTGTGAATATGTCGGCAACGGACATGATCCTTGCGCCGATGCTGAGTTTGTCAGCCCCAAGATGGAATGGGTACCCGGAGCCATCCAGTCTCTCGTGATGAAAGGCTGCCCATTCGGCGATTTGCAGGATTCCCCCAATTGTATTCAGCACAGTATACGTGAAGTAGGTATGCTGCCGCATGATGGCGGTTTCCGCTTTGTTCAGCTTGTCGGGTTTATCCAGTATAGAATTCGGTATTACCATTTTGCCCAGATCGTGTAGGTTGCCTGCCACCTCCATCAACCCGATTTCGGTTTCGGTCAACCCCAAGAACCGGGAGATCTCGGATGCGGATGTAGCCACCCCGCTTGAATGGGTGGAGGTGAAGCGGGAACGAAAGTCTATTATATTCCTGAACAATTCGGAGATCGGTTTGAGGAAAACGAGATCTATTTCTACCCCTCGGCTGGGCCCATCGTGCAGAAGGAGCGAATACAACCTTGGCGAGACGAGATCGAGCCAGAAGTCCTCTCGAACCGCCACAGATTTGAATACCTGGACTACCTCAGGGTCAATCCCAGTTCGCGATAAGGCGCTGATCCTGGCGACCAGTTCTCGGTCCTGGTGAAGGATGTAAGTCTGCCGGTCTACAGATCGCTCGAGCACGTCTGCCAGGAATAGGATTTGCGAAGAGAATATGAGCGGCTCTTTAGTCCTTCCTTCGAGAGCTTGCCATTCCGTATGGTGGAATCTGATGATCTTCGAGGACAGCCCAAAGATAGGGAGGTGCCTGAGCATACGTTCCCCCAGGATAGAGTGGATTTCAGGGTCAGTCTCCTCTCCTTGGTGGAGAGTGATCTTGTTTTCGAGGGACAACGCGCCAACGTCATGGAGCAATGAGACAATAAAGAGCTGTTCTATGTCTGTAGACGGTAAACCCGCTGCCTTGCTTATTTCCCAGACAATGAAAGCGGTGCGCAACTGGTGCTGAGACAATTCAGGGCTGGCCAGGTCAAGGGCATCGGATAGGGAAAGAATTAGATTTAGCAGGTTTATGGAAACGTTTTGATACATATTGAAACACTCCTTCGATCTGCAATGGAGACCTTTGGGATTTTGGCCTGAGAAGATACCTTTTCCATTTACCTAGCTTTCGTCACGGTTGGCTCCGATTATCTTATCGAGATTCATCCGGTTATGCCATGTACGGCCAACTGTTTGGCTTCGCGCAGCACCCCTCGCGTAGCACATCGTACCCGAAGGGTATCCCCGCGAAGTACCCGCCGAAGGTCCCCGCAGGGGGGCAGGGTGAAGGGTGAAGGGGGCGGAGCACAACGTAGGGGGTAGCCGCTGCCTGCACTGCCTGCCCTGGCGGGCTAGGCCAGGGAGCGGAGCGAAGTGACCGCTTGAGCGAGTTGTTGGGCAGCGTTTTCATTTGTGGCTGTTGTTCTGCTTTGCTTTCTCCAACTTATGCTCTACTTGCTCTCGGTCTATCACACCCTCAGCTAATTCACCGGTCGGTCTTTCCAACAATCGCTCATAAAATGCGACAAGCTCGGGGTGGATATTCGCATAAAGATTGGGACGGCCTGCCATTTTCCTTATGGCATCATCGGCTTTACTATAAGCTCCTGTCTGTTCGTAGTAGCAAAACAGAGCCCAGAGTGTATCATCCGGCAGATCTTGGGCACCCAGATTCTGAACTAATCTTTCGATTTCTCCCGTAAGTTCTACTGAAGGTTGAGTTGTTTCACCAAAACCTGTCTCAAGATGGTAGATTAGAGAACGCAGATAGCTCTCTCGGCTTTCGGAAATTCGGCTCTGAGCAGCTAAAATACCCCCTTCTTCTTTGAACAAATCAGCGATCAACTCTAATCGTTCAATGTCCAATCGACCCTGTTGCGTGAGAGCTTTTAGTAAACTCTCATCGTCCAATCGTTTGATTATATCCGCTCTCAGGCCAAGTAGTTGTTCAAGTGCTTGGTCGATGGCTTGTTGAGCTTCTTGATAATCTCCGGCCTTTTTGAGTCCGATAATCTTGACCAGCGCGGCAACTGCTACGTTGATCATTCGCAGTACGTAATCTTCAGTAAACATAACTTGTCCACTGAACCATGAATGGGTTACATCGCGCTGCCCAACGGCTTGGCTTCGCGCAGCATCCCTCGCGTCGCGAAGCACTCCTCGCGTCGCGAAGCACTCCCGAAGGGAGCAGCATACCCGGAGGGTACGAAGGGAGCAGCATACCCAGAGGGTACGGAGGGGGCACCTGCCGCCGCTATGGCGAGACTCTGAATAATAATAGCACGAAACTTAGCAAAGTGCCGCAGCGTACCCACGCCGGAGGCGGTCAGGTGGAGGTGATGTTAGGCAACTTGTCGGGTTCTCAAAGTCATCGCAAGAACAATCCGATTCAAATTCGATGGTCAAAAAGCTAAATCTTGGAAATGCTCTTCTATCTTCTTAAGTATCCGCGCCGACCGTGTCGTTGAATAGGACGATTCGATAGCGCGCCTTGTTCTCCTTCACCCTCTGAATTGCATGGTTTACTTGCGACATGGGCATCAGCTCGATCCATGGCGCTATGCCATGCGCTTGCGCGAATGAGAGCATCTCCCTCATTGCAACCCTGTTGCCGATTAAAGAACCGATGATCGACATCTGGTGCACCACAAGTTCAAGCGGGTCGAACGTCACAGGATCGTCTGAGAAGCCGACCATGATAAGCCTTCCGTTGCTCTTCAGGCTGTACAGTAGGGACGTCCAGTCGCTCTTTCCGTGAGAAGTGTACAGCAGTAGATCGAAGCTGAGCCTGACCTGCCGCATGCTGGTTTGATCCTCCGTAATAATGAAGTGGTCCGCGCCGAACTTGAGAGCCTGCTCTTTCTTCCCTGGCGAAGAGGATATGGCCGTTACTTCGCAGCCAAGGGCATGTGCGAACTGGATGGCGAGATGGCCCAGGCCACCTACACCGACGATACCGACCTTCCGCGAGCCTCCCGCCGCGTACGATTGGAGTGGGGTATAGACAGAGATCCCGGCGCACATAAGCACGGCGGCAACTTCGGAAGACATGGCGGCAGGCAGGGGATACGCGAACCGGCCATCCACCACAACGGAGGACGAGAAGCCACCGTAGGGTTTCCACGTTCCACAATTGCCAATGTCTTGGCAGAGTTGCTCCTCTCCCTGCAAGCACCACTCGCATTGCATGCACGAACGACCCTGCCACCCGATGCCGACCCGATCGCCTTCCTTCAATCCGGATACCGCGTGGCCTACAGCCGACACGGTTCCGACGACCTCGTGACCGGGCACAAACGGATAAGTGGTGATGCCGTAGTGGTCTTCGATGCCTTGGATGTCAGTGTAGCAGACACCGCAGTGCGTGATGGAAACCCGGACATCGTGCTCCCCCAGTTTCGATGGCTCGTAAGTGAATGGCTCCAGCGGCTGTCCCACCGCTTTCGCTGCATATCCTAATACGGTTGAAAGAGACATTAGCAATACCTCCTTTTCTGAGTGGCATCAGTATTCGAGAATAGCGAAGAATGCTGCCTAACGGATTGACTCACCCGCAGCGGCGGGACGGACAAGACTACTCACATTATCGCGCAACTTCTGGCGCGGCGCATACCCTCAGCGGCGGAGCCGCCACCTGCACTGCCTGCCCTGGCGGGCTTGGCCAGGGAGCGGAGCGAAGTGTCCGCCTGAACCGGTGTTGGACGTTTTTTTTGCCCACGCGAGAATCTATGCTTCTTAAATTACTAACTTAATAGCGTATTCAGTTTTTGCAGAACTTCATCAACTATCGCAGCAGGTATTTTACATACTAATTCGGTTTGTCTCACTCTCCAATCAAGGCTTTTAATTTGGTCAGACAAAATTGCTCCGCTGATTTTCATTTCAGCGGGTATCAGAACTTCAAATGGATACCCTTTGATATGGCTCGTAATTGGACAAAGAATCGCTAACCCAACCTTATCGTTATATGACGCTGGCGATAAAACTAATGCCGGGCGTCGCCCTGCTTGTTCATGACCAGCCTGTGGATTGAAGGTAATCCAAACAGCGTCACCACGATTCGGAATATAAGCCATAATTTCACCATACTTCGTTTCCTACTGCATCGCCAGTGTCAGTTTCGTGATGAAGATTATTCCTTGTTATGCCAGATAATAATTGTTCAAGAGACCAAGCTTGCGAGGTAATCGGCTTGATGATAATTTGACCATCCACAAGCGATACTTCTACAATCGAATCGTTATCTATTTGAGCATCAAGTGCAAAAGCTTTAGGAATTCTTAAGGCAAGGCTGTTGCCCCATTTCTGTACTTTTGTGAACATAAGGTATTTCTCCTTTCGTATCTACAATAAAGATACACCTTTTTACTCATTTAATCAAGCACTTTTCTCGCTAATAAGAAACTGCCCAACGGTTTGGCTTCGCGCAGCACATCGTACCCGAAGGGTATACCCGGAGGGTGCGTAGGGGGCTGCCTTGCGCGCTCGTGGCCTCAAGCCACAGAGCGCCATGCCGAAGGCGTTGGCCTTCGGCGCTTCCCCGGTTCTATCGGGGGAGCCGGTGTTGGGCGCCTGCTTTACCGCCAACCCTTGAAACATGGAACTCCGCGACTACCAGTTGCCACACTAAAGTTTGGAAATAGCGAACTCCTTCAGGAGACGGGCCTTTCGATCTAACTCGGCGATTGCGCCGGTACGCAGGGTCTTGTCCATAATTCCCACAATCTGATCGGCGATCCCTTCGTCAATATTGAGTGGCGGAAACAGGCTCAGGCCCCAATCGCTGTAAGAAAGCAAGAGACCACGACCAATCGCATCTAACAGAAAATTGTAGATTTCGTCGCCAGTGAAACGCTCCTTCGTTTTGCGGTCCCTGGTAAGGTCAATGGCAATCATCAGACCGCTCCCCCGGACTTCCCCGATGATGGGATGGCTGGTCATCAAGTCCGACAGACGTGATTTCAAATACGTCCCCACCCTGGCAGCATTCTCGGGCAGTTTCTCTCGCAGGATGATGTCGATGGCCGCCAGACCAACCGCGGCACACACCGGATGCCCGCTGTTAGTCGAGCCATGCATGAAGTAATTCTGTTTCCCCTGGAAGCGCTGGTATATGGCTTCGGTAGCCAAGGTGGCAGCCAAAGGCAAATAGCCGCCGCTGATGGCTTTACCCAGGCAAAGGACATCCGGTTGCGGATCCCAATACTGGCTGACGAAAAGCTTTCCTGTTCGTCCGAATCCCGTGGTTACTTCATCGGCGATGAACAGCAATCCATATTGCCTGCAAGTCTCCCCGACCCGGCGATAATATTCCTCTGGTGGTGCTACCACGCCAAACTCACCCATGACAGGCTCCATGATAAATGCCGCAACGCTTTCGGGGCCTTCGGCTAGGATGGTTTTCTCCAAGGCCTGAGCGCATGCCAACCCACAGTCTGGGTATCCATCTTTCCGGTAAGGACAGCGATAACAGTAGGGCGGCTCAATTTGCAAGAAACCCGGAACCATGGGGCCGAATTTTGCCTCATAGTCCTCCGACCCCGATAATGTGGCTGCACCATAGGCATACCCATGATATGATCCTCGCAAGGAGATGACCTTGAAGCGCCCTCGATCCTTCGCATCCGGGCTCTGGCGATGGTACTGGCGGGCGAGTTTTAGTGCAGTTTCCACAGCCTCGGAACCATTCGAGCCCAAATAGACATGCGCAAAATTGCCGGATGTGATCTGCACCAGACGGGCGGCAAGCTCGATTGCTCTGGGGTGCACCAGCCCCCAACACGAGCTGAACGGCAATTCGCGCATCTGCCGGCTGGCAGCTTCGATAATTTCCTCCCGTCCATATCCGATCGAAAAATTCCAGGTACATGAATTTCCGTTGATGTAGCGCTGGTCTCGGTCGTTATAGACGTAATGTCCTTCTCCTCGAGTAAGGATGGTGGGGCCCATTCCCAGGAAGGAGATGAACCTATCCATCTGTGTATAAGGATTCCACAGATGGTAAGGAATTCCTTTGTATGTCTTCATTGCCATTTCGACCTCCTTATCAAATCCCAAGCATCAATCTTTTCCCGCATTTGGACAGTCCCGGCGCCCAACGGTTTGGCTTCGCGAAGCACCCCCGAAGCATAGCGAAGGGGGCTGCGTCCCCGCCGAAGGTCCCCGTAGGGGGTAGGGGGCAGGGCCGGGTGGGGTCAGCTCCCTCCCCCTTGGGGGAGGGATGGGTGGGGTCCGTCGCGTAGCATCCCCGTAGGGGGCAGCCGCTGCCTGCCCCGGTTCTATCGGGGGAGCCGGTGTTGGGCGGCTGATAGTGCAATTGACCATGATTTCCTAATCAGTTGACACAAAATGTAATTTATCGCTATCTAGCCAGCCACAATACACTCTTCTTCGGACAGATTTCGCAGAATCATAGAAGTGGCTCAAGGAATGAGCGCGGGGAGACCTTTACGCCACTTTCTTTTGCGGCAACAAGAAGTACCCGAATCCTATCGCGAAGAACAGGTAGATTGCCATGGCGAACCATCCCAGTGGACCCAGCACGCCGGTAATCTGGGCAATCAGTGTGATCACAAAACCGATCGCGTCATAAACGCACAAACCCAGGATAATCGCCCGTCGGGCTTCCGATTCGATCGCGTTTCTGGCAAACCAGGTGACCATCAGATTACCGATTAGCGATGCGCCATATTCCCTGGCTGCGAAAACACCTCCCGGATTCAGGGAAGCTCCGAACAGGGAATAAAGAAAGATCGGCGCGAGTAGAATGGGTACTCCAAGGCTCAAGCATACAACAGCTTTAATGATCATCAACGTTTGGAATTTCATCGCAAGCCTCCTTTCAGGCTGTCGAACGTACTATTGAAAAACAAGCGATCAAACACACCCCGCGCTCATTATTTATACAACACCATACGACCACCGCAGGTATCTTCTGTTGGATGCTGGGGCTGTTCATTTTGTGCTCTATTTGTCTAAACTTCGATTCAAGCCGCCCAACGGTGCGCATCAGCCGCGCGCTGAAGCGAAGCGGAAGCGCGTCGGCTGGGTGCCTGGGTTAGCCCGCTTACCCACTAATCGAGCAAATACACATCCGCAAAGCGTCATCCAGGTCCTCGCGGGTGAGCTCCGCAATCCTACTTTGCAAAGATTCGTCACAAAGAAAAGACGTCGGTTGGTCCTCATCAAACTGCAACATCACGGCCACATCAACGTACTTCTTTCCATCATCCGTCGTGTGCCAGAGTCGCCACATCCCGACACCTTGGCGCTCAACCTGACTATCCGGAAAAGCCCAGCGGGTCAGTTGCTCTAAGGCCTTCGTGACCATTCCATCGTATTGGTTCGCAGCTTCTGTTTGTTGGCGTTGCAGTTGCGCCTGCTTTTGCTGTCTCTCGGTCTCGCGCTCCTCACGGCTTTTACCTCCAAATAGACTATTCATATAATGACTTCCTTCGTTGATCCATTTTCCGATTGGAAAGTGACAGTTGTCCTCAATATCAATCGCACGAACTTTGCGATGATGTTGGGATCGTAACATGCCGGCTAACGCTAGGTTTCAGCGGCGTGTTCTCCCTCTCCATTTTCGAAGAAAATGGGGAGGGTGGCCCGCCGAAGGCCCCCCCGAAGGTCCCCGCTTGCACCCCGTAGGGGCGCAGGGGGTAAGGGGGCAGGGCCGGGTGGGGCTCTCCCTTCTATTATGCACCACTTCTGGCAAGCCGACGCTGTTCCGAGCGGCGAAGCCTCTGTCCGTCGCGTAGCATCCCTCGCGTAGCATCCCCGAAGGGGGCGGAGCGTAGCGTAGGGGGCTGGAGCCGGTGTTGGGCAGCGAATTATTTTTCTTGTTTATGGTCCTTTTCTACCTTTACGATACTAATCGGAAGAATGAAGGGAGTATTTTTCTTATACTCCAAATATTCTTGTCCAAATCTCATTTCTAATTCTTTCTCTTCAATCAACTTTAGATAAACTAGTAGCATCAATGAGAAAATAACAACTACTAATAGCGCCGTATACGATCCGACCAATATTGCGACTCCAGAATATGCAATTATTGTTCCTAATGTCATTGGATTTCTGCAATATTTAAAGGGCCCAACAATTATCAATTTCTTGGTTGGTAGCATTGGAAATGGTGTTCCCGATGCCAATTTAATTTGAGCGATTATCGTCCATAATCCAAGGAAGCCGCCCATTATTATTGCGATTACGCCAATAATAATATTTACAGATCCAACATAAAATGATCCAATTCCAATTATTTTGTCTACTCGTGGAAGTAATATAACAAGAATTGCCGGAATACTTATTGGAAATATTAATGCTCCTATAACTAGCGCAAATAATCGCTTTCCTTCAGAATTTTCATTATTTTGCCATTTTTTAAATATATTCATATCATCCTTCCTGAAATACTATTTCGCTGCCCAACGGTGAGCGTAAGCGGCGGTGGGGTGGACCGGGGACCCGCCTCGCCATAATTCTACACCTGCGCAGTTCACACTAAAATTGCGTCCGAATCCCCACCGTCCGTTTCACGCCGTGTTGGGCAGACAGGTGATGTGGCGACCTTTTTTTCGACCTAAAACAAGGATGGAATCCCGTCAGATTATTTTTGGATATACATTTTGAAGGCAATGTCATCCGTAAAATCCGGTAGAGTTATAGTGATCTTCATGCCTTCCCGAGTAACAATAGCGGAACTGACAATATCGGTCCCAGTCTTGGTTTTATAAAAATCAATTTTCCAGTTGGTGGCAAAGCCGGGGACGGTGAGGGTAATCGTCTGATTGGAGAGAATGGGAAGCAAATTCCAATCCGGCGGCTCGCTGGTCGCATCCCGATACCAGCCCAGCACCATTTCCTCGTTGCCGACTGCCGCGCCCCACACGCCAGAGTCGGAAGTGGACGTCAACGGTTGGAAATCGCTGAAATCAACGTCTCTGACGAAATTCGATGCCGGCAGTTCTGCATCGGCATATTTTTGAATAAAGGGCATATTCAAAGCCGGGAAATAAATGGCGACACCATCTTCCCACCAGAGAGCGCGACCATTCATTGCACCTGAAACCACCGCCGCCCAGATGGCGTGTTTGATCCCAATATCAGCCCGGTCTGCGGTTGTCAGCGTGGGCGGATTACTATCCGGAGTCTCAAAACTCAAGCCAGATTCGCCGATTAGAACTGGCTTGCTGTATTTTTCCAACATGGAACGCACTTCGGCTATGATCGTACGATCCAGTTTTCCGGAAAGTGGATAAGGATGGATGTTGATGAAATCTATGGCGTCGTTGCGATAAAAACGGGACCATTCGCCAAAATCTGCCAGTGAGGCGGTGACCGGGCGATGAAATGTGTCGGCGTCATGGATCATGGATGTCGCGCTGTTTATAAAATCAATTGCTTGAGGCTCAGTTGTACCTGGAACCATATTTACTTCGGAAAAGATTTCCCATGCAATAATATTTTTCTGCCCTTGCCAGCGTTCGATAAGCGTTTTCATCCAGCGCAGCCATATTTTTTGGGTAGGCGAGTCCGAGGTGAATAATTCCACTGGTGTCTTGGCCAGGCCACCATTTATTTCATTGAGGGGATTTGATTTCCACGTGGAGTAACCATTCCCATTATTCCAGTCGTACCAGACACCAAACACGGGCATGACATAAATTCCATTGGAGGCGGCTCTCTCAAAGATGTCTTCCCATTTCTTAGCCCAAGCCTCATCCACTTCACCGGTATTTGAATATCCCATACCCAGGCTATCAAGTTGAACACGTACAAATTTGCTGCCGCCGGTATTAGTCAAGTCGAGTAATTGATAATATTGTGATGTTTCGTAACCAGCTAAGTTTCGCGATAATATGAAACTTTGCTGACCAGCGATACTAAAATAAAAATCTCCTTTCTTTAGTGTAATGATAGGAAATGGTATGCTGGTTGGGATGGAGGTTGCTGTTGGAGGTTTTACCTGGGTAGGTGCAACAGTGGCAGGCAGAGGTGAGGCTGGCGCAGTAGTCTGGCTAGGCGTACAACCCGAAAATACACTACTCAAATTGGCAACAATAACAAGAATTGTAATGAAGTGGAAATTAGTTTTGGGATTCATCTTTCATCTCTTTTAGGGTAGATCATACAATTTATTGTCACTCACTGCCATTACTTCTATATCTGCCCAACGGTTTGCGTTATGCCCCTTCGGGGCACAGGTGGGCGGGCGTGGACTCTGCTTGGGAGCAGAAAAAACTCGAAGCCAGCCTGCCCTGGCGGGCTAGGCCAGGGAAAAATGCTCGAAAATGCCGCAGAATCCCCAGCGTCCAGTGCACGCTTTGTTAGGCACGTTTTTGCTTGGAAGACTCATTGATATATTGCCACAGGTGCAATAAAAATATCAGGATGTTTTGCTTCTAAATCGGTTTCACTAATCGGGCTTTGACCTGTAAGTGTATTAAACCCATTCAATGCTTCTAAAAGTTTATCTACTTGGGATGCCTGATTGAACATGGATAAGTCCACAATCTTTTCGGTTTTACCTTCTTTTACCAAATGGTCAATGCGCCCGAATATTTGTATTTCTGCTGGTAAGGCTGATTGTAAAGGAACTATTGCATAATCAGGCAGTAAACCACACCAAACTTTGTAGATTTGATTTTCTGGAGAAATTCTGACGTATTGTTTGCCAGGGTCTTTGCGAGTCAAGTTTATATACTCAATCAGCAAGTCAATAATTGACCTAAACTGGCGAAAATCCATGTTTGAAAGATTGGCAGACGATTTTCCTTTTGGATTTCCTTGTAATCTGCTAAATGTTTTCATGTTTCTTTCAAAGAAACCAAAGATAGAATTTAATCGCTCTATCCAATTCTCAACCAATGGCGGTTCGGCAATTCCCCGCATTTCAACAAATTGACCAACTGGCAAATCAGAAATTTTGTCGGGGGACATTTCTGTAATATCTACAAGACTCTTTTCTTGCTTCAAATATTGATGTAAAACTCCAAAATAAGCGGGATCAGTGAGAGTTATGTTTTGCTGGCGTTCACTCTCTTTTTGTTTGGCGGCGTCAATTTTTCCACCAAGTTGAGGAATACCGACATTAATTCCTGCGGACAACCCGCCTAATTGTTTAATCGTTTCACTGATTTCACTTATCATGCCGCCTTGAATTTGCGAAACAAAACTATGTAGTTTTGCATTATCAAGGTATAGGAAGTCTCGTAAATATGCCATTTTGACTCATTGTTTGTAAAGAAAGTGCCTAACGGCGGGCATCAGCCGCCCGCTGAGCACCGCGAAGCGGGTCGGCTGCATGCCGTGTTAGCCTGCCCATTATCTGACAGTTTCATTCTGCCCTTAACAGGAATGCCGCTAATGCTCCTCCACTGACAATTCTCTGCTTCTCGATCACCAGACCATGCTCTGTGATGAGGGTGGGCAGCCCCTTGATACTCATGAAATGACGGTAATTTTTGAAATGCTCACGACCAGCCGCAATCTCAGACAAGGTGATAATCAATTTTGTGATCCACCCTTGGAGCGGGCGAATGGGCCCAGGATGAAAATCAATAAGAAGCATGCGCCCACTCTGCTTGATAACGCGTTTCATCTCACGTATTACGGAAGCGCGCGTTGTTGGGTTCATCTCATGCAGGGCCAGCATGGCAATTACTAGATCGAATGACCTATCCTCGTAGGGCATTTCTGATGCATCGCCACAGTGGAGTTTCGCGCTGTCCCCCAATCTCTTGCTGGCGATTTCCAGCATTGATGGAGATGGGTCGATGCCATACAATGAACATCGGTATTTTCGGTAAAGCTCAAGATGGAGCCCTGTACCGCAACCCACGTCAAGAACGGCCATACCCTCTTTGGGCAGGAACAACCTGAGTCCAAGAAGCCTCAGGCCTTTATTGATCGACTCAAAAAGCTTGTCATACCATCGCGCAATAGAGCGATAAGGGTCCTCTTTCATAGCTCGTCTCCTGTCAAGGCATTGCGGTTGTTTAGGAACATCCGAAGACTCACCTGACCATAGCAAGGCAGGCTAACGAGACTGTCGAAAAACATCTTTTTGAACCCTCAAATTATACCTAAACGCAAGATTTCAACGCTCTAATGGGGTATTATCCATTTTGTCATTTTATCCACGGCTTGGTGCACTCGTATCCAATGCCGGGGTTTCAATGA
>JALHUM010000275.1 GCA_022865905.1 Anaerolineales bacterium
CGTTCATCGTAGTAACGGCGGCTGAACACCCAGTTGGGTGGCAGGCCTCCTGCACACATCACAAAGATACTGCTAACATGTTGACCGGTCTTTTGCTCGAAGAAAGCCTGTCCGATGCAAGCGTTCTGGACTTGCTCCGCATCACCAGGACAGAATCGTGGCAGGTCACCAACGCCGCTGCTTATCAGCCCACAACCTGGACGGCGATCTCGTTTGAGGCCAAGGAGAGCCAGGCCAACACTATCGCCGAGAAGTTGAGCCGGGCACTCAAACCGCAATGGTACATCAATGCGTCCACGACCAGCCAGGTTTACGTGGTCTTCCCCTGCAAGGTCTTCATGTATCCCAAAGGGGATCGCCAGCAGAGAGCCGCAGCCCGGCAGTATGGGCGATCCTTGGGCATCCCCGAAAGCCAGCTTGATTGGAGCGAATAATTCGCTGTCCAACCACCCTTGCATAAATAGAACATATGTTTTATAATACCTCCCGGTGAGTGAGGCCAGCATACTATGGACATATCGGGCACCCCTGTCCGGGAACGGTTCGGACATTACCTTTTCCCCAGAGCAATCAAACCCATTAATCGCCCGCACCTTCTCCCCGGGGCAGCGATGGCCGCATTCCTTGAATAACCTAATTGTTCCTCCTTTGTTCCTCGATATTCTTTTACTCAAAAATCCTATGCACCTCACCGAAGAACATTGGCGACTGATTGAGCCGATCCTTCCCCCGCCCTCTCCATCCGGTCGTGGTCGCCCTCCTCTTCGCTACTCTCCGGGGTTGCTGCGCTACAGTGCGGGGTTGCGGCGGCACTTTGCCAGTAATCCCCCTCTGCTTCCTTCGCTGAGTCTCCGGACTCGGCGTTCGTTTTGGAGTACAATCGCCACCCAGGAGGTCCTATGCCCAACCTCGCCATCCAAACCCAAGCTCTCACTAAAAACTACGGCCCCGTGCGCGCCCTGGAGGACCTGAACTGGGAACACCTGCTGGCATGGCTGCTCTTCGAGCGGCGTGACGTGCGCCTCAGCGGGACCGGCGGCTGGAAGCTGCCCGCCTGGATGACGATGGATTGGTGATTGTCGCTGGGAAAGAAACAAGAATAGAACCATGCCGATCATTCGCATTCCCACACCTTTGCGTTCTTATGTCAACGGTCAGGGTGAAGTGCCCGTCCGGGGCAAGACCGTAGCTGAAGTCATGCAGGATTTGGTAGCCCAGTTCCCGTCGTTGCGGCCTCACTTGTATAACAGTGAGAGCCAACTGCGACCGTTCGTCAATTTGTTCCTCGGCGCGGACAATGTCAAGGAACTGCAAGGCCTGGAAACGCCGTTGAACGAAACCGATACACTGATTCTGATCCCATCCATCGCAGGCGGCTGACATGCTCCCCGAACTCTCACGCGAAGAAATCCTGCGCTATTCCCGCCACCTGCTCATACCCGAAGTCGGGCTGGCGGGGCAGAGGAAACTCAAGGCCTCCTCCGCCCTCGTCATCGGTACCGGCGGCCTAGGCTCACCGGTCGCGCTCTACCTGGCCGCGGCTGGCGTCGGTCGCCTCGGGCTGGTTGATTATGACGTGGTGGACAAATCCAACCTTCAGCGCCAGGTGGTACACGGCACGGGAACGCTTGGCCAGCTCAAGGTCGAATCTGCCCGCGCCCGTCTCCTGGACCTGAATCCTGACATCCAGGTGGACGCGTTCAATGAGCCTTTTACATCTGCCAATGCCATGCGGATTGCCGAGCCATTCGACATCCTCGTTGACTGCACGGACAACTTCCCGACCCGTTACCTGAGCAACGACTTGTGTGTGCTGACCGGCAAGCCGAACGTGTACGCGGCTGTGTTCCGCTTCGAGGGACAGGCGAGCGTCTTCTACGCCAAAGAAGGCCCCTGTTACCGCTGCCTGTTCCCTGAGCCGCCCCCGCCGGGACTGGTGCCCTCCTGCGCCGACGCAGGCGTGCTGGGTGTGCTGCCGGGCACAATAGGGACGATCCAGGCCACCGAGGCGATCAAGACGCTGCTCGGCATCGGTTCGTCGCTGGTCGGACGGCTGCTGCTTTACAACGCCCTGGATATGACATTCGAGTACGTCAAGTTGAAGAAGAACCCGAGCTGTAAGATTTGCGGCCCGCACCCGGAAGTGACCAGACTGATAGACTATGATGCCTTCTGCGGCGTTCCGGGCATCGGTCACGAAGAAAGCTCGGCGGGCAGGGATTGGGACATCAGCGCGACTGAATTAGCGCAAAGAATCCAGCGCGGCGAGAAGCTGCGCCTGATTGACGTGCGCGAACCGCACGAGTTGGAAATATCGTATATCGCTGGCGCGGAATTGTTCCCCCTCGGTGAGCTTGCCTCCCGCCTGCCCGAACTGGACAGCGCCCAGGAGATGGTGGTTTTCTGCAAAGCTGGGACGCGCTCGCGCCGGGCGTTGGAGTTGCTGGTCAGCGCCGGGTTCAGGAAGGTGAAGAACCTGAAGGGGGGCATCAATGCCTGGGCGGAAGAAGTGGATTTGAGTTTGCCAGTTTATTAACCATGATAAACAAACCTGTTCTTCTAGCTGTACTTGCCCACCCCGACGACGAATCCTTCGGCATGGGCGGCACACTGGCTCTCTATGCCTCGCGCGGCGTGGACGTGCACCTGGTCTGCGCGACGCGCGGTGAGGTGGGGGAGGTAGATGATTTGAAAGGTTTCGCTTCCATCGCCGAATTGCGGGAAGCAGAGTTGCGCTGTGCGGCGGTTCATCTCGGATTGAAAGGCGTCCACTTCTTGGATTACCGCGATTCCGGCATGGATGGCTCGCCGGATAACCAGCATCCTAATGCACTGGCTGCCCAACCGTTGGACGAGGTTGCCGCGAAGGTTGTCCATTATATCCGTGAACTTCACCCGCGGGTGGTGCTGACCTTCGACCCCATCGGCGGCTACCGCCACCCGGATCACATTGCCATCCAAAAGGCGACCGTTCGTGCGTTCGAGCAGGCTGCCAACCCGGGCTTCGCA
>JALHUM010000276.1 GCA_022865905.1 Anaerolineales bacterium
CGAGGGGTCGTCCGCCGAGATGACCACCAGCCCGGCCTCCGCGCCGGTCATGGCTACATAGAAGAAGGCGTCCGCTGCCACGTTCAACCCGACGTGCTTCATGGACGCCAGGGCGCGCCGCCCGGCATAGGCCGCGCCGATGGCCACATCCAGGGCGACCTTCTCGTTGGGCGACCATTCTGCGTATACGCCAGGGAAGCGGGCAAAGTACTCCAGGATTTCAGTGCTGGGCGTGCCGGGATAAGCCGAGGCGACCGTCACCCCCGCTTCCCACGCGCCGTGAGCAACCGCCTCGTTGCCGGAAAGAAGTCGTTTCATCATGTCTCCTTATCAGCGAGTGTTACCGGTAAAGAACTCTCCACTATTATAAGAGAAATCGCGGCGGTGTTGTGAAGATGGTTCTTAGAGAACCGTCTATCTGGATGATTCATGATCCTGTTTCCACACCCGCAGCCCATAGCGGCTGAGATAAATCGGGATGTTCTTGAAGCGCGGGTTTTCCTGCTCGATGGTACGGAGCATGGCGCGCTTGACCTGCGCGGCCGCGTCGCACAGAATGGTCAGCGAGCCGCCGTCCCCGCCCGCGCCGTTCACCTTCCAACCGAGCGCACCGTGCGCTTTGGCGATCTCGATGGCGCGGGCTGCGTCGGCACTGACGATAGCCGGGTGCAGGCGAGCCTGAGCCTCGGTGTTTTCGATCATCGCCGCGCCCAGGGCGGCAAAATCGCCCGCGTAGAGCGCGTCACGCGACCTGGCCGCAGTTTTGCGCAAATCTTCGAGCTGCTTGCAATCCGGACCGGCGTCTTCCAGCGAGCGGATCACCATCTCGTGCACCTCCGATGAGCGGTGCGATTTCCCAAGATAGACCAGCGCCAGGCGTCTTTCCAATTCCCACCAGGTCGCGTTCGGGACCCGGATCGGGGATACAGAAGCGTGAGGGTAATGGAACATCTCGATGTAATTGATGCCTCCATAAGCCGAACACAACTGATCCTGGATCCCGCTCTGCTGACCGAGCATTTCGGTCTCGATCTTCTGCGCCGCGCTGGCGACCTCGTGGGGGGTCATCCGCCCGGGCGTGAGCATATCCAGCCCGCCGATCAGCGCCACGGTGACCGCCGCCGAGGTACCGGTGGAAGCCCCGCTGGGCGCTTCCGAGTAAAGGGTCACCTCGAAGCTCAGGTCGGGGGGCAGGCGCATGTACTCGATGGCCGCTTCGAGCAGGGGGTGCTTGTCCCAATGCTTTTCGGGGACGACGACGTATCGCTCGCCGTAATTCTCGGCGTTGATGACGATCCGGCTCTCCTGGCCCTCGCAGGGATAAACGGCGATCTGGACTTCGGCGTATGGGTACACGCCAATGTTGAAAATCTGGCCGTGGCCCGCGAACCAGGTATCCGTCCAACCGCCGTTGTCACAGATGCGGATGGGAGCCACGCTGTTGATGATGGATGAAGGCTTGTTCATGCTGCAACACAATCAGATAATGTCTGGATTTTTCGAAGCGACTTGAGACTACACATCCTGTGTCTGTTTCATGGAGATAGGGCAGGTGACGGCAGACTTAGCGCTGCGACCAACGCAATTGCCGCGTTCGTTGCAGCCCTCTCGACATTCTGGATTAGCTGTATGGATTGAAGAATAATTCGAGGATGGCGGAGAGCCATCTTGATCAGCTTGCCAATCTGCAAGTTAGAATCTTCGTCTGTCACTGCCTGGAGGTCAAAGGGGATCGGCGCCTGGGGGCCATCGCTCACCGCGCGCAGAGCCAGGAGCGGTATCCCCTGTTCTACGGCAACGCGTGCAATTCCAGCCGTCTCCATTTCCAGGACCGGGTTTGCCATCCTCTCCAGTTGTAGGGGGACAGCTTGAGACCCGCGCGTGGTGATCGCAGTCCCGGAAACAAAGCGCGCGCCGCGCAACTGCAGCGCTCGAGCAGCCGCCTGCCGGGCTGCATCAGACAAAGAGGCCAAACCCTGAAACTGACTTGGGAACCCCTTATTCAACAAGCAGGTAATCCTGGCAACAACCACATCCCCGACCTGTAGATCATCCTTTACTGCACCCGCCACGCCGAAAGAGACGAGAAACTGCGGACTTGTGCCAGCTAGAAGAGCGCGGGTGGCATCCATGGCGCGCCTGAACCCCATACCCGACTGGACTAACAGGCAATTCCGGTCGAACAGCCGGAAACGATAACCACGGAACGGGCCAAACATGGTTCGTTCCCACTTCCCGATGCGGCGGAGGAGTGCTCCACATTCCTGCGGCATAGCAGCGATCATTCCAATTGTGTCCATGTGGCCTACAGACTTGATTGCTTGACGGTTTGCTTTTGGGGCAGCGGCGGTGGCAGCTGTGCGTCTTACGCCGAGTTATATCATGATCGCGTGCAAATCGCTGACCATGATCATGGGAATCGGCGCGGAGATGAAATACGCGGGCAGGGCGTGCGAACCATGCGCCATGCGCGAGAGCTGCCGGTACCAGGACCAATCCTGCCCCCTCCCAGCCTGCCCCATTTTCAAATCCAAAAATGGGGGAGGAGCAATTGCTCATGGAATTCTACTTCCTGCCCTCTCCCAGCCTGCCCCATTTTCAAGTACGGAAAAGGGGGGAGGAGCAATTGTTCATGGAATTCTCCTTCCTGCCCTCTCCCAGCCTCCCCCATTTTCAAACCCAAAAATGGGGGAGGAGCAATTGCTCATGGAATTCTCCTTCCTGCCCCTCCCAGCCTCCCCCATTTTCAAACCCAAAAATGGGGGAGGAGCAATTGCTC
>JALHUM010000277.1 GCA_022865905.1 Anaerolineales bacterium
ACTGCAGCCGGTGGTGATGCCGGAGGCATACAGGCGATTGATCCACGACCATGCCCAGTGCGTAGCGGGCACATCCCCAAAGGTGGAGGTGGAGCCGTATTCGTAAGCCCCGATGTCGGGATGGGCGTCACGCGGGTGACCGGCGAAATCCGCTGCCGGGGCGCCCTGCGGGGAGCCGGCATCGATCGCCGGAGAGGATGCCTCCAGGTGGAAATCCGCCCCCAGGGGGTTCACGAACTGGGGCGAGACGCCGAACAGGTCATCCACACCGTAGAACTCGTTGTCGGGGTCACGATCCCCGTCGGTCAGATTGTGATCCACCGTCAGAGCCGGCAGGATGCCGGGGGCACTTTCCATCTGCCCATAGGTGTTCTGGCTGACGATATTGTTGCGGATGACTACGTTTTGCAGCTGCAAATTCTCGATCCCGATGCCCCCACCCCAGCCACCGCGCCCATTGTAGGCGAAGGTATTGTTGACGATGGTGATGTCTTTGAACGGATGCGTCGCAATACAGCAGGCCGAGAGCCACAGGCCGACCAGGTTATCGTAGGAAATATTGTTGTAAAGGAGGACATTTTCCACCAACCCGCCTCTTTCAGAAGCCAGGGAAAACCCCATGGCGTCGATATTGTGGACAACATTCTGGTACACCTCGACGTCGAACAAGTGCCCGGCTTCGGCGTCCACGTAAATACCCACCCTGTTGAGGTTGTACACCTGGTTGCCGTACACCTTTCCATGCGTCGAAGCGTCTTTGATCGTAATCCCCTCCTTGCCCGTCGTCCCCGGCATAACGTCGTGAACGAGATTGTAGCGCACCTCGAAAGTGTCGGTGTTGCTGATCGAGAGAGATTCCTGCCAACCGCTCGTACAGGCCCCTGTCACTTCGTTATGATCCACGATGATATGGTGACTGTTCCAGGCGCTGATGCCAGAAGAATAGGTGTTGTGAGTATAGTTATTCTCTATGGTGATATAGCCCGAATTCTCGGCGAGGATCCCATAATAGGCAGAATTGATCACCCGCAAGCCCGAAACCCGGATGTAGCTTCGCCCCGACAGGTCGAATAAGCCGTTATATTCCAGTACCTCCACTCCCGTCCCGTCAATCGTGACCACCTCTCCCGGGTAAGCCGCGTAGGTGATGATGTTCCCATCGCTGCCCGAGTTGGCCGGGAAGACCCGCTCGTGGTACGTCCCCACCCGGATATAGACCGTATCCCCGGCAACCAACGCACCCGCGGCGTGCTGGATGGTACGCCAGGGTTCGCTCAACGTTCCGGGATTGGCGTCATTCCCGGTGAGGGCAACGTAATATGTCCCCCCTGCTGGCGCAGGCTGGTACGTGCTGCCTCCTGCTGGCCTGGCCAGCGTGAAGATGAAAACACATGCAATCGAGGCGAACAACAGTTTTTTCATGAATGTTCCTCCTGCAAAAAGAAAAGCAATCTGAAATCAGAGGGCAAGAAGTAACCGTCAAATTGCAGTGCATCAGCAATAGAACTTCTACCAGGATCAAACCATTGCTGAACTGGTTGTTCGGCCTCCACTTGACGGCTCAACAGCTTATGAAAAGTATAGCACTCGCTGGTAAATTTACAACAACCAAATCGCCATGAAAAATCACACGTGGGGCGGAATCGGGGCGTATAGGAATCCCCCCCGATTTTGATGTTAATTACATATTATGATTACGGCAGGTTGAAGGTGCGCACCAGGAAGACGGCCATCTGCGCTCGGGTGACCGAGTCTTCGGGGCAGTAGTTGCCACTGCTGCAACCGGTGGTGATGCCCTCGGCGGCGAGCTGCTTAATCCAGGCCGCGGCCCAGTATGTAGTTGGCACGTCATAGAACCCGGTGGTGGATCCTACAGTGGGAGGGATATAGGCGGCGCCATACCTTGCGCGCAGGAGGAAGACAGCCATCTGGCCACGGGTGACCATACCTTCGGGGCAGTAATTTCCGCCACCGCAGCCAGTGGTGATACCATCGGCGGCAAGTTGTTTGATCCAGGCGGCGGCCCAATAGCTCGTAGACACGTCATTGAAACCGGAGCCAGCACCCACGGCAGGCGGCTGGTAGGTCGAGCCATGTACGCCCCGCTCGAGGAAGACGGCCATCTGGGCGCGCGTGACCGGGTCCTCTGGGCAGTAGATGAGAGGATTGGCGCTGCAGCCGCTGGTGATGCCAGCATTGTACAGGCGGTTGATCCATGAATATGCCCAGTGGGTGGAGGGAACATCGGCGAAGGAGGTGGTCGCAGCCCAGCGATTGTAGAAGATGTTCAACAAGGGGACGAATTCCGAGGTGGCTTTGAGGCTTCCAGCTTCAGAGGGATGGTCGTCGCCAGAAGGGTAGGCGAGAGTGTTACTGTTGCCCAGGATGTGTTCGATCTGGCCATTGTTCCACCAATGGTGGGCGTTGAAACCGGTGAGGATGTTATAAAAGTCAAAGACGGCTACATTGGGAAGGGTGTAATTGTTCTCATCCAGCCAATCGTTCACCAACCATTGATTGAATGCGCGGGCGTTCTCGGCATAGGTAGGGTCGGATAGGGGTGGAGCGGTGATGACGATGAAAAGCTTATCGGGGCGGGTTGAAAAATATTGCAGTGTCTCGTTGTAGACATATTTCGCATGACCAACACTCAGCCAGCCGTCAGGGTCGGGAGGATCAGTGGGATTGCCCTCAAGCGCAGAGTTCGGGAAGCAGGACTTGAACATGATGATTTGGTTCTCGCCACCGGGGTCATTTGGCAGGCGCGTGTATTCGGAGTTCTGCCCACTCTCGTTGAAAAGGGCATCCATGAAGGTGGGCGTCTGGTCGCTGGCAAACCATTCGGTCCAGTTCGGGATATCGGTACGGTCGCCGATGGAATCCGGCCCCCAGCCGTAGTTGGTGTCGCTGACGAAATAGTTATTGTTGGCCAGCGCCTGGCCCAGCCCGCCGTAATCATCGCGCAGCCAGTTCTCGCCGGTGGAGTGGTGGATGAAGATGAGTTTGACGGTCTGCACCGGCATAGTGGGGTCTGGAGCAGTTGTAGTAAGGCTGGATCGTGGGGTTGCCGCGATCAATAAAAACAAGGCCAACAGGAAAGAGAGAACCGGTAGACGTTTCATGAAACCTCCTTACATTGATTATAGAGACCTGGTTCCGGCTGGAAACATACGAACCGAGCAGGATGATCTTCTCCACTTCCGGCATGGACTCCAATTTTGTCAGAATACGCTGAAGAGCATTCTGAATATCGGTACGGTAAGCGAGGCGTTTCTGCCGGATGTCTGTTTGCATGGTTTCCATACGCTTGGAATTATCCCTTTATTACCATGCGGAAACATCTAGTGAGTGCCCAAAGCCAAAAAGTGACCCGGGTAACCACCCTCACCATCCCCCAGCCCCCTTCCTCTCCCAATTTTAGGAGAGGAAGGGGGCGCGAAGCGGGGGTGGGCGAGGGCAATTGAGCCAGCCAAGAAGTTCTGGGTAATCACCAATGAATTATGCTGTATCGTGGTTTACGACCACAAGATACTCCCGACCGAAGGTTTAAACTCGCAGGGAGACCTTCGGTCAAGCCTCGGCACGGTCAGGAGACCGTTGCCGAGCACGGCCATCTGCCTCACTGCTCACTGCTCTGCCCCCCTGGGATGAGATGCGCCACGTGCGGGAACGGATCGCTGGCGTGGGGAAAATCGAGCGCCTGCATGAAGCGTTCCTGGAACTGGGCGTCCACCGGTAGCTCAAAACGCTGGATGCTACCGGCTACCTGCACCGCCTCGGCGCGCTTCTCCACGTTGAGAAGGGCGATGCGCGCCCCATCCCCGGCCGCGTTGCCCACCGCGTACACGTCCTCCAGTGGGCAGTCGGGGATCATGCCCAACAGCATGGCCTTCGTTTTGTCAATGTAACTGCCGAACGCGCCAGCCAGGATGATTTTATCTGGTCTCTCCAGTCCCATCTCGTGCAGCAGGGTGCGCGCGGCGACGTAGAGGGCGGCTTTCGCCAGTTGTATCTGGCGCACATCGCGCTGGCTGATGGGGATGTCGTGCCCAATGGAGGTCTCATCCGCCCAGGCGATGATGTACTCCGCGCCGTTCTCCCCCTTGCGGATGCGCTTCGAGACGACCTCCGGCCTGAATCGCCCGTTCTTGGTAAGGATGCCCACCCGGAACATCTCGGCGATGGCGTCAATGATCGCCGAGCCGCAGATGCCCTTGACCCGGCCGGTGTTCCATTGTTCTTCCCCGATCACCTTGTAACGCGGCTCGAGCGTCGTCGCGTCTATATCGACGCGCTCGATGGCACCCGGCGCGGCGCGCATCCCGTACTCGACGTGCGCGCCCTCCAGCGCCGGACCGGTCGGGGTGGAGGTGCAGACCAGCCGCTGGCGGTTGCCAAGCACCAGTTCGGCGTTGGTGCCGATGTCTATGATCAGCCAGTTCTCATCCGGGGTATAGGGCTGCTCAGCGATCAGCACAGCGACGTTATCTGCGCCGATGAAACTGGCTTCGATGGGCAGGAGATGGATATTTCCCGCAGGGTTGATCGCCAGTCCCAGGTCGCGGGCTTTGATATCCAGCGCCTTGTGCAGGGTTGGCACATACGGCGCCACACCCAGGTGGCGCGGCGGAATATTGAGCACGAGATGGTGCATGGTGGTGTTGCCGACCAGCACCGCTTCGAGGATATCGTCCGCCGTGATCTTCGCCCTCCTGGCTGCCTTGCGCAGCAGGCGGTTGAGCGCATCCACAATGGCTTTGTGCATCTTTCCCAGCCCATTGGCATTGGCGATGGTGTACTGGATGCGCGACATGATGTCCTCGCCGTAGGCGATCTGCGGATTCATCTCCGACTCGGCGGCGAGGATCTCGCCAGTGCGCAGGTCGCACAGGTAGAGAGCGAGGGTGGTCGTGCCGATATCCACCGCCGCGCCGTAACTTGCCTCGGCGTAACCCGCCTGGACGCGCACCACTTCCCGATCCTGCCAGACCGAGACGGTGACTTTCCAATCGCCTGCCCGTAGCGTATCGGCCAAAGTGCGCAGGCAGGCATAGTCAATCGTCAATCTCTCAACGGTGGGCAGATGTGCTTCCCCGCTGCGCACGCGTGATATCGCAGCCTCGATCCCTTTGGCCAGCCGTTCCCAGTCGCCGCGCGGGTCCGCCAGCGTCGGCGGTGTCATCTCAACATAGTATTTGCGAATGGATGGCTTGATGTCAATCTGCCGCTCGGTGGCCGACTTGCGCACGATCTGTTTGTTCCCCTGGCTTTCCTCCGGCACGTTGATCAGTACAGCGCCGTGAATGCGCGCCTGGCAGGCGAGGCGCACCAGCCCGGCCTCCCAGCCGCGCTCTTTCAGCATCCTGGAACGGCGGTCGAAAAAAGCCGCTTCGTCTGCCTCCGGCGGGGAAAGGTGCTCGCGGCGGGAGGTGATGCCGTAGCGTGGAAATTCGCCCTCCTCCACCAGCACTTTACATTTGCCGCAGGTGGCGTTCTCGGCGCATATGCTCTCGATGTCCACGCCCAGGTCGCGGGCGGCCGCGCGCAGGCTGGCGCCATCTTCGATGTAGCCGCGCCGCCCAGAAGGCTGGAGGATGAGGAGGTGTTTCTTGGTCATAGTGGGTATGGTCACAATTTTAGTAACTGCTCAGGCCTGTCACCCCTTCCTTCGTCAGGGCAAGCTCTGAGGGAGCGTTCCTTCGCTACGCTCAGGACAAGTCTGTGCGATAGAAGGGTCTCAAGGCCAGTCGGAGGAGATTCTTCGCCGTTGGAAGAACCCTTCGACTTCGCTCAAGGAAAACTCTAGCGGCTCAGAATGACAACCTGGTTGAGCAGTTACCAATTTTAACCCATTCTCTCTACACCACATAGTTCTTCTTCACTACGCTGTATAATACCTAGACTCAGTAAATCACGAAAGTCGGTGTCACCCTGAGCCCTTCGCCTGTCATTCTGAGCGAAGCGAAGAATCTACTCGACTCAGGGTAAACTCCGTGAAGGGTCTCCTGCCCTGCGGGCAGGCAGAATGACAATTCTGTGAGTTGCTGAAACTGTTACACCTAATCAACCAGACTCCCAACGGGAAAATACCCACCCTACATCTTTTCCGAGGTGATCATGCGCACGGTTCTAAAAAGCAAAACCAAAGAAATAACGATTGACACCAGTGGTCCGATCACTATCATCGGTGAGAACATCAACCCCACCCGCCGCAAGAAACTGACCGAAGGGCTGCTCTCCGGGCGGTTGGATTACGTCTTCGAACTGGCCGAAGCGCAGATCGCGGCCGGCGCGGACGTGCTGGATATCAACGTCGGCGCGCCGGGCGTGGATGAGGTGACCATGCTCCCGCTGGTGGCACTGGCCATCGCCGAACGCTTCGACGTGCCGATCTGCCTGGATTCCTCCAACCGCGCTGCGCTGGCGGCGGCGCTGAAAGTGGTCCCCGGCAAGCCGCTGGTCAACTCGGTCAACGGCGAAGAGGCCAGCCTGGGTGCGCTGCTGCCGATCATCAAAGAATACGAGGCAGCGGTGATCGGCCTGACGATGGACGATGCGGGTATTCCCAACGATCCCGAGGTGCGCTTGAGCATCGCGGGCAGGATCCTGGAGCGCGCGGCGCAGATCGGCATCCCCACGGAAGACGTGGTGATCGACCCGCTGGTGCTCACCGTGGGCGCCGACCAGAAAGCCGGGCGGGTGACGCTAACAACCATCGAAATGGTGCGCAGTGAATTTGGCATCAACATCAACCTGGGAGCCAGCAACGTTTCCTTCGGCCTGCCTGACCGCCATACGGTCAACCAGGCGTTCCTGGCACTGGCGGCCGGTGCGGGCGCCAGTTGCGTCATCACCAATCCCGAGAAACTGACTCCCATCATCCGCGCGGCCGACCTGCTGCTGGGCCGTGACGCTTACGCCACGCGTTTCATCAAAGATTTCCGCAAACGGCAGGCGCTGGGCTTGGTCCCCGATGGAACTCCAGCAAAATCTTGACCTGATCTTCGACGTGGACGCGGTGCTGCGCGGAGAGGGGGCGGAGGCACCCGTTCTGCGCGCCCGCAGCCCGGCGCTGGTAAACGTGGCCGAGCAGGCCATGCAGGAAGGTAGCTCCCTGCTGTGCCCCAAAGTGATCTACAAGGAGTTCGCAGTCGAGGGCGTGCGGCATGAACGGCTGCTCCTGGATGGCGGGCAATATCTCGAAAGCAAACTGCTCGTCCAACATCTGGCCGCGGCCAAAGCGCTCTACATCGTTCTCTGCACCATCGGCGAGGCACTGGAAACGCGGGTTTCGAGAATCTGGGAATCCAACCCGGTTTACGCCCTGGCGCTGGACGGGGTCGGCTCGGCGGCGGTGGAGGCGCTGGCCAATGCGGCCTGCCAGTATTTCGAAAAGCAGGCCGCCAAAAAGGGGATGCAGGTCTCCATCCCGCTCAGCCCGGGGATGGTGGATTGGCCGGTCGAAGAAGGGCAGCCGCAGATCTTCCGGTTGCTGGGCGAGGCGGGGGCCGCTGTGCGCCTCACGCCCAGTTACATCATGATCCCGCGAAAATCGTTGACCATGATCATGGGCATCGGCGCGGAGATGAAATCCGCTGGCCGGGCGTGCGATACCTGCGCCATGCGCGAGAGCTGCCGGTACCAGGATCACTACGCGGTTCGCCCCCTCCCAACCTCCCCCATTTTCACCCCGCTAAAAACGTGGGGCAAGCGTGCGGAAAAAAGGGGAGGAGCAATAAGGAAAACAAAGCAGGCGATTTGTTCCTGAGGATCGAAGAGGAACGAATATTTTGCACAGTTCAGGCAACAGGCTCATACAGTTGCGGAATTCCTTCCGAGGCGTTTTCGGATCTGATGGGCTTGGAATTCAGGATGGCCTGTGTGCGAACCAAGCGATTAAAGCATTCAGCGGCAAGGCTGAATATGTGCAAGGCTTGCAGGCGAGTTTCGTAATCCATTCGACCGAGTGCAACGGTTTCGGCTTCGAGGTAGCGACGAAGCTGGACACGAAAAAGCTGGATCTCATCGGTGAGGTCTGCCGATTGAACCAGGCTGAGGCTCATTTTTTCAGCCTGGTTGAACTGATCGGAATAAAAGCCATGTTTGATCGCATTACGATTGCCGGGTTGAGCACCGCGTTTTCGGTTCAACGTGACTCCTTTCGTTTCGACCGACCCGATGTGAGGCTTTTCGGGAGAGCAGACTCGTTGATCACTGCCTGCTGGAATGCTTCCATCTGCAGCTCTTCCCATTTCTCGTGACCCAAAATCCTTTCGCCAATTACCTCCACAAATTCATTCACATGCTCGAAGTGTTCCCTGTATTGATCTTCCACTTCCTGATAGGGCTTGGATAACTCTTCGCGAACCTCAATCAGACTGGCGATACGCCCCGTCGCGTAGGATACGGCGCGCAAGGCATCCAGATGATCGCGGAAGGTGAGCCGTTCTTTCTCCTGGTTCATCTTATCCGCTGTGCGCAGGAGCATGACGCGGTTCAACCAAATCTCGTCAAGGAGATCACCAACACCATAAATCCGCATAAGTTTATGCTCAGCAGCGGTGAAGGCGGATTTATAGTCGGAGGTTCTTTTTTGGGTGCGGTTTTTAACAGACATAGACAACCTCGTTCATTGATAGTCTACCATTACTTTCTAATTAGCACAAGTGTTCTATAATAGTAATATACACAATTGTTGAAATTTCCCCAGCTACCCCTGCGGGGAGGGAGCGAGATAAATCTCGCTGTACTTATTAACTAAGAATCCAAGAAGATCAATAATCCAGTCTCACGGCAGGCTTACTGCTTCTTGCATAAACCCCTGAACCTGCTATTATCAAATTGCTCGCAATTCATGGGATTATACTGCTCCTGGCATGAATTTCTGAACTGAAGCGGCTAAAAAGCAAGGAAGAAACGGCGATTTGGGTTCAAATATATACCGAGTAGGCCTTCGGCGCAGTACCCTGTAGTTCAAATATATACCGAGTAGGCCTTCGGCGCAGTACTCTGTAAATGAGCAGTGTACGCAATGCACGGATGGGATGTTGCACGGAAGCCCCCGCAGGAGTAAAATCTATTCATCAATAAGGAGGCAATGCCATGAACCATCCTTGGCGACTTTTCCTCAGCCTTTGCTGGCTGTTGGCACTATTACTGCTCCCCGCCTGCACACCAAACGGACCCTCTACACCCACGCCACCCGGCATACAGCTCACGGTCGCCCAGGTCAAGGGGGACTATACGGCTTATGAAGGGCAGCTAGTCAGCATGCAAGGGTACGGCGTCATCATGATGACCGCACCTCTCTGTCCGGGCTACGTCGGCATGGATACCCGTATCTTCTTCGTGGATGCACAACAAGAGAACATCGTTGCCGTGCTGACAGCCACTGCAGAGGGCGCACAGCGCAGCGATACGCTGCGCGAATTCCAGGCCTACGTGCGCGTCTTCAATGGGCAGATCGGCTGTCCCGGCAGCCTGGGCAACGTGACCTTCCCCTATCTTGAGATCGTGGGGATCAAGGAATGACGGCCAGGCGGTTCAACGCCGCCCTTGTCCTGCTCCTGCTCTTCAGCGGGATCGCCTGCCTCTGCCTGCCTCAGCCGTCCATCCCCACCCCAACGCCAAATCCATATTCGCTGGCACCAGAACAGCCCATGAACGAAATCCTTCTGGGTGGCGTGATATTCTACAAACAAGTCGCCACCTCGGGCCTGGCCTGGTATGGCGACCTGCTGCTCGACTTGCCCCAACGCGTGGATCAATACTCCTCTGAAGAAAACGACATTGTGCGCGGCGGTATATTCGCGATCCGCAAAGTGGACATCCTGAACTACCTGGGAGGCGACCCCAAACCGGTGGGCGGCCATCCGTTTGTGGTTTACGCACCCGGTCTGCTGGCCCAGATACCCGATTACCAGGGTTTCGAAGCCATTGCCGTTTCCGGGGAACAAATCTATCTGGCAATCGAGGCTGGCCAGGGGAGCGACGTGCAAGGCTACCTGGTCACGGGCGTGATCGACCCGCTTGCAGAACAAATCACACTGGATACAACCCGTCTCGTGTCG
>JALHUM010000278.1 GCA_022865905.1 Anaerolineales bacterium
ACTTCCTGCTTGAAATCAGTGGCGTGGCCGAGGAAGTGCACCGTATCGCCAACCCGGATCCCGTCCGTTAGTTCCAAGACGGCGACATTGATGCGGTCGAAGTAGTGTGTTACTTTGCCAATGCGATTGCCGGACATGTCTGCCTCCTTAGACTTCCGAAGTCTGTCGGGCTTCGGAAGTCTGAACCAAAACTCCCATCTTTTCCATATCTTTCATCAGTCGTACAGGTTCGGCCAAGTGTCCCATCATCCACAGACCGGGACGTCTGGCGGAACCTTCCAGGTATTGTAACAGCAAAGCAACAACCGGGATGGCGGTCAACTCGTAGCCATCCGCATGGGCAATGCTTGCCCGAACCTGAGCCTGCTTCCCGTTTTTCAAGCCGGATGCCTGCACCTGGAGTTCCACCCGGTACGGCGGCTTGGGCAGGTTCATCATGCCCCACCAGAGCAGTTTTCCCAGCGGACGAACACTGCGCTTCGGAGCGATTTTCAATCCCAGCATGACCACCATGTTGATAACCCAATCCAGAAGCCAGTGGGTTTCTGAGATATAAAAACCAACTTCTTTCAGCGACGGGAACATTTCAGGCAGCGGGCGTAGTTCCTCGAAGAACATCGAGTAGCAGTTCTTCATGCCGATTTCGCCGCCGAAGTCAATTTTACGCATGTCAAATGAACCGGCTTTTGTCCATTTGCCGTTCTTATACACCTGCGCCTGGTATTCCTTGAAAACCTCCATCAACTCGTTCACTGAATCAGTATAAGGCAGCTTGCTGCCACCCATGTTGAGGTAACCGGCGGTGGCGGCGCTCTCGATGGAATCCAGTCGGCTGGCGGCATAACGCACCAGCGCTGAAGGCAGGCCAGGATGAAATCCCGCCTCGGTGATGAAACAGCGTCCGGCCTGTTTGATTTCTTCGGCCAGCGATTGGAGCAGGGCCAGTTTTTTCCCCCCGATTTGCACATCCAGATAATCCACGCCTGCTTCGAGGGCGGAGCGGATAACCGTCTCGTACGGCGCGGAGGTGAGGGGCGCGGCGACCAGCACCAAGTCCGCGCCGGTGAACGCCGTTCTCAGGCTTTGGGCATCGGCTGCATCCGCGCGCACGGCCCTCACCCGTTTGCCCTTGAAGTCTGCGTTCAACTGGTCAGCTAGACTTTGCACTTTTTCGAACGTCCGCCCGGCAAGGACGATTTCGACTTTCGACTGTTCGAGCAGGTGACGGGCGAGCGACCTGCCGGTATAGCCGCTGCCTCCGAGGATGAGGATTTTGGTCATTTTGCCTCCGCGTAGGGCGGATTTTATAATCCGCCGCTGCGATTGGCGGCTAAGAGAGCCGCGCTCCTTTACTTGATAACTTTAGTATAGTGTGCTTACGAAGAAAGTCAAGCGGTTTTCGATGCAATTGTCAGCGGGTGATACTATAATCAGTAGACCAAGAGGAGTAACTACAATGAAAGAGCAAACAGTGAACTTGTTGCTGGCCGAGATGGATGAAGTTTATCAAACGTTGCGCCTGCGGTTGGATGGGCTGACTGATGAGGAGTTCTTTTGGGAACCGGTCCCAGGCTGCTGGACAGTCCACCTCGGGGAGGATGGGCGCTGGTGGGTTGACTACGTTGACCCGGCGCCTCAGCCGCCGACCTTCACGACCATCGGCTGGCGGCTGGTGCACATCGCGACTTGCAAGGTGATATACCACGAACACGCCTTCGGCCCTGGAAAGCTGACCTGGGATGACCTCGATTATCCTCACACTGCCGCGTTTTCCATTGCTTTGCTGGAGGAGGGTCACGCCTGGTTACGTGCCGACCTGGAGAAACTAACCGACACAGAACTGGACGAAATGCGTTTGACCAACTGGGGCGAACAGTGGCCTGCCTGGCGCATCTTCTGGGCGATGATCTCGCACGATGTGCACCACGGCGCGGAGATCGGCTGCCTGCGCGACTTGTATCGGGATAAGTTTCCTCAGATATAACCCTCCGCCTTCAAAATCCCCTCAAAGGCCTGTCGGGTGTCGGCCTGGGCTTTTTCGAGCCAGGCAGGTTCGATGGGGCAGTAGAGCTTGTCGAATTCACGCGCCAGCCAGGCACGCGCGGACGGGCGCGCTCCAAACCAGTGGGCGCGATTCTCGAAGATCATCGTGCGCAGCTCGCGGATGTTATCCCACAGCGATTCGCCGAAAGTGCCGAATTCGAAAGTGGTGGCGTAGAATCGTTTGCCTGGGAATTCCTCGCGCATGAAGGTGTATAGATAGTCAATCATGTCGCCCTGGATGGCGTAGAATTCCTGGGCGGTGGCCGCCGCCACGAGGGGGTACCCGAACCTGCGCGCCGCTTCCTCGGAGGTCATTTTCTCGTGGCATGAGTTGACCAGTGTCATCCGGTCGCGCGGACCGTAGCCGGTGTGCATATCCAAATGCAAAACCTGTGCGTATTCTTGGACGTGTTCCCGGTATAGTTCCATCATCGTGAGTGTCTCTTCCTGGATCTCTTGCCCGCCGAAATAGACGCCTTTCGGAAAGCGGTATTGGCCCAGTAGCGTGGCGGCCCTGAATTTGGCTATCCCAAAGGACAGCATAAGGCCGGGGAGGCGTAGAATCAACGCCAGCTTGTGGAGGGTTGGGCTTCGGAAAGGTCGGGGCGGATTCAGGAAAGAGTCCAGCGGGGCGTAATCTGGATTGGATGGGATGAGCGGGACGATCTCCTTGACGAAGTTGCGGTTCAAGTCCACGTTGCTGGCGTTGACGCGGCGGTGGTCCTTCATCCCCCAGGGATTGATGATGTGGACGAGCAGCAGACCAGTATCCGCTGGGTCGAGCCGGGACAGGTACTCTTCGAGGAAAAGCTGCATCATCGCTGAACCGACGTAGCCCTCGATGCCATGCTCGCCGGTGGTCAGGATGAGGAGCTTATCCTTGCGTTTGGTTGCCCTGGCCGAGATCCAGTCAATGGACAGGTCGTCCTGACCGGGAAGGGAATGGCTATTTAAACGCGCCACAGGCCACAGATAGCGCACCGAGGCGAGATCGTCGTGGAAGCGCTCACGAGATTGTTCGTAGGTGTCCGGGATGCTTGTCATAGTAAAGCCTTTAGACCCCCCGGTGTCTCGCCTCTTACGCGCACTTCGTGATGCTTCGCGAAGACACCGGGGGTCTCTGGTCATTTAGAACGGCCCGTAGTGGAACGCCACGGCAATCCCCAGGAAGACGACCGTCGCGATGATGATCCAAATATCTCCTTACGCATATGCTAAGGATACCATATCAATCATATCCGTGGTGTCAAGGTACTAATCTATTAACCAAGTGTCATTCTGAGCCGCGAAGCGGCGAAGAATCTCCAATATCGAGTGAAACTCTGAGATTCTTCGCTCCCTTCGGTCGCTCCCTGGCCTAGCCCGCCAGGGCAGGCAGAATGACTCGTACGAAAGGGGGCTCACAATGTTAGCCACTCCCTGCCCAAAGGGGAGTAGAAATTCACACGCTATTGTGGTAAAGTATAAGCGGGGGAAGTGAATGGTTATTCTGAGACGGACGAAAGGAGGTGGCTCATGATGACCCCAAGGAAGAAACAACAAATCAATATTTTGTTGGCTGACGACGGTTCGGATCACGCGCGCGCGGCTGTTGCCTTGCTGGGTGACTTGCCCCTGCCGTCGGAGTGTCTCATCACCGTCTTTAGGGTCTTTGCCTCGACCCAGGCGGCTGAGGTCACATATCTCGAAGAAGCCGTCGCACAGACCTGTGCCTTGTTGATGAACAAAGGCTTGCAGACGAAGTCCGAATTGTTGCTCGGCTCTCCGGCTGAAAAGATCGTCGAATACGCCGAGGAGCACAATCCTGACCTGATCGTGGTCGGCGCGAAGGGCTTGCGGGCCACCCTCGGCATTTTGCTGGGCGGCGTAGCCCAGCAGGTGGTCGAATACGCTTGCTGCCCGGTGCTGGTGGTACGCGCTCCCTACGACAAGCTGCGGCGTATCCTGCTGGTCTGCGATGGGTCGCCCTACAGCCAACAGGCGGTCAAATACCTGGGCAATTTCCCGCTCCCCGGCGGGGTGAGCCTACAGGCTATGCATGTTTTGCCGCCCCCGCCGTTCCCGGTCGTGGTTGCAGAGCTGCCTTATTCAGGACTGGCGATGGTGGAGCCGCTGCCCGTGCCGGAGGAGATTGCTGCCCTGCGCGCCGGCGAAGAACAGGCCGGGCAGGCACTCCTGGATCGCACGGTAGAAGCTTTGAAGAAACATGGCCTGTCTGCAACCACTGTGCTCAAGCGCGGCGACGCGGCAACCGAGATCATCGAATACGCCAGGAAGCAGCAGATAGACATGATCGTCACCGGCTCGCGCGGCCTCAGCCAGTTCAAATCCTGGCTGATGGGCAGCGTCTCGCGCAAACTGGTGCATTATTCCGGTTGCTCCGTGCTGGTAGTTCGAGGGCCGCAAGCCGGTTGAGAACGCTGGACGATTGGCGTCACGACAATGGTAGCCGAAAGCAGGCTACCACAATGGTAGTCGAATGCAGGCTACCACAATGGCTGCCGATAGCAGGCTACCACATAGCAACAACATATGAAAGGGATAAACACAGGTAATGAATAATCCAGAATTGTGGGATCTGACCCGCGCAGCGCACCGGGTCATCATGCCATTCTACGCCCCACTCTTCGACCGTTATGCCGTCGAACACGGGCTGATGCCGCGCGGACTGGGCTGGCTGTTCGTCGCCCTCACCTTCGATCCGGAGACCATCACGCCAAACCGCCTGCGCGTCCGCAATCCATACACCGCTGCGGATATCTATTTGAAGGAATTGGGAGCGGCTGCCGGGGCGGGATTTTTCGTCGAAGCGCCGCAGTATGAATTCAGCCTGACCCTCTCGGCGCGCGCCGGGACCCTGAGCCTGATCGCGGATGGACGCGCCCTCATGGCCCAGGCTGACCCGCTCCCGCCCGCCGATTCCAGCCGCCTGGCCGCGCTCACAGGCCGCCTGGCGCGCGCCGCGCTGGAAGCCCCGCCGATGCCGGAGAACTGGTCCATCCGCTTGAGTTACCGGATCATGCCGGAGGCCGAGCCGCC
>JALHUM010000279.1 GCA_022865905.1 Anaerolineales bacterium
ACCCCTTCGACCGGATTACGCAGCTATTTGTCGCTGTTCTCGTTTCAGACGCCTAAAATTCTAATAAAACCTACAAATTCCTGTAAACACCTGACTGAGCCGTGTTTTTCAGTATAGCATAAATGGCCCGAGAATGCGCGCTTGTGGGAGGTGGTTTTCGCGCGCTCTGCCTAAAAAACAACGGCCATTCCCGTCTGGTTGGCTGTTGTTGCTTTTAGTGGATTGTTTCGCGAAAATCGTAAATCCCCTCCCTCACCGCCCATTTCCGCTTGCACGATGGACAGGCCAGATAGCTTTTCTTCTCCTCCAGCGGCGCATGTTCGCATTCGGGACATTTGAAGTAGGACAAAATATCATTTTGTTCGATGGACGGCGGAATGGAATTCCGCCCTACGCGTGGCGGGATAGAATCCCGCCCTACAGCTTTGCAACGAACAAACACACTCGGCGTGATCTGCCACAGCGCGCCCGTCCACTGAAAGAGTGAATCCATTCCAGCCAAAATGCTCGTTGGTACCAGCCGTTTGAGCAGGCCAAGGCGGAAGTGCGAGACGGTCAGCGTCTTCTGATTGGCAAAGCCCACATCTGTCAACCAGCCGCGCACGGCCTGAGGGTGGAAATCGAAGTTGAGTTTCGCGAACTCCACAGGCTCTAATGTGAATGGATTCCAATCCTGGAGGCGCAGGGCGTAGCGCAGGATGGCCTTGAGATTCTGCTTGTTGGCGTATTCCAGGATGAAGGTCGCGCCCGGCTGGAGCACGCTGCGCACCTGGCGCAGGGCTTTGGGCGCATCGGCCATGTGGTGCAGCGTGCGGATCATGGTCGCGGCGTCGAAAAGGCTGTCCACGAAGGGCAGGCTGTATACATCCGCAGCGACGTAGATAGTACGGTCACTGCGTCCCAGCCGCGCCTGGGCCTGTTCCAGTTGGGTGCGCGAGTAATCCAGCAATACGACGCGCTCGAAACCGGCGTAGCGCGGGGTGTTGCGACCGGCACCGGCACCCAGTTCGAGCAGCAGTCCTCCGCTCTTGGGCAGCAGGTGTTTCAGCGCGATGGCTTCACAGCGATCCTCGTACTCGCGTCCGCCGCTATCCCAGAAGGAGGCCTGGTAATCGGAACCTTCGTAGTCGCAGACGGGTGGATGGTCAGTCATCAGCGTCCAGTTTTCAGTGTTCAGTTATCGGTGAAGTAAGAGGCTTGCTCTTCATGTACAGAAAGGGCTTCTGGATTGCAAAATAATTTAGCTTTTGCCATCATACCGCCGAGCAGACGGCCAAGTTCGGCGCATCTCTCCATCAAAGCGGCGACTTGTGGCTGAGAGAGGTAGCCGCAGTCGGCGATTTGCGCTCCTACTGCACGCGAAGAGCGGCGTATCTGATCGGTAAGCGAAAACAGTAAACTGATCACTGGCGTCCCAGGCCGCGATAGGTGAAGCCCAGCGCCTTCATCTTGACCGGGTCGTAGATGTTGCGCCCGTCGAAGATGACCGGCTGTTTGAGCAGCCCCTTGACCCTCTCGAGGTCGAGCTGCTTGAACTCGTTCCATTCGGTCACGACGACCAGCGCGTCGCAGCCCTTGGCCATCTCGTAGGGATCATCGTACATCTTGACTGCCGGCAGGAGGCCGCGCGCCACTTCCATGGCGACCGGATCGAAGGCGCGCACCGTTGCACCTGCCTGGATGAATCCTGCGACGATGTCAATCGAGGGCGCTTCGCGCATGTCGTCGGTGTTGGGCTTGAAGGCCAGGCCGAGCAGGCCGACGGTCTTATCCTTTAGCCCACCAAGGAGCGTCTCGACGTGTTTGACCACCTCCTTGCGGCGGTCGTAGTTGACCTCCATGACGGCGTGGAGGATGCGCGGGTCAAGTCCCTGCTCCTCGGCCATGAAGGCCAGCGCCTTGACATCTTTTGGGAAGCACGAGCCGCCCCAGCCCAGACCGGCGTCCAGCATGGCTGAACCGATGCGTTTATCGTAGCCCATGCCGGCTGCCACCTCTTTCACGTCCGCGCCCAGCGCCTCGCAAATGTCCGCCACCTCGTTGATGAATGAGATCTTGGTCGCCAGGAAGGCATTAGAGGCGTACTTGATCATCTCCGCTGCGCGCAGGTCGGTGATGAGGATCGGGGCGCGCAGCGGCAGGTGCAATTGGGCCACCTTTTCCGCCGCCTCGCGGTGCAGCGAGCCGATCACCGTGCGGTGCGGGCTGATGAAATCGCCGATGGCCGAGCCTTCGCGCAGGAACTCCGGACAGGATACGACCGCGAAATCAACCGGCTTGGGCTGGTGTCGTGTCACGATATCGGCGACCCAGTCCCCGGTCCCGATCGGAACGGTGGACTTGTTGATGATGACCAGCGGCGCGGTCATGTTCTCGGCGATGGAGCGTGCCGCGGCCGTCACGTACTGCAAGTCCGCCTCGCCGTTAACCGCCGAGGGCGTACCGACGGCGATAAAGGCGAATTCCGTCCCTTTAAGTCCTTCAGCGTAAGAGGTGGTGAAAGATAGCCTTCCGGCCTTGACGTTGCGGTTGACCAGTTCTTCCAGGCCGGGTTCGTAGATGGGCATGAGGCCTTTTTTCAAGCCCTCGATGCGTTGCTCGTTGATGTCCAGGGCGACGACGCGGTTGCCCAGGTCGGCGAAGCAAGCGCTGGTAACCAGGCCAACGTAGCCGACGCCGATAACACAAATTTGTTTCATAAATTAGCCTCGCTACTGTGAGTTGATGCCAGACCACAACACTATACACAAACTGGTTTGTTTCGTCAAATGATTATGTACCTGAGATTGTGGTAGCTCAGAGAGCTACCAATGGGGTGGCTTGAAGGGCCACCATTGTGGTATATTGCTCGTGGAGTACCCTTATGCGCCTGCTTTTCGTCGCCGACGGCCGTTCGCCGATCACCCTGAGCTGGCTGCGTCACTGGATCGAGCGCGGGGATGAAGTCCACCTGATCTCGACCTTTCCCTGCGACCCGCCGCCTGGCCTGGCATCATTCCACGTCTTGCCGGTGGCGTTCGGCGCTTTGGGCGGGGGACAGGCGACGAGCACCTCACGCGCCCCAAAGCAGGGACTGGTTGGACGCTTTCGCAGCCTGCTGCGGCCTCTACGCTACTATCTTGGCCCCGTGAGCCTGCTGGCCTACCGGCGGCGTTTCCGCGCCCTGGTCACCGCGCTCAAGCCGGATTTGATCCACGCGCTGCGCATTCCCTTCGAAGGGATGCTGGCCTCATCCGCGCCCAGGGAAGTGCCGTTAGTTGTATCCACTTGGGGCAACGACCTCACCCTTCACGCCCACGGCTCTTTCTTGATGGATTGGCTCACCCGCCGAACCCTCTGCCGGGCGCAAGGCTTGATGGCCGATGCCCGACGCGACATCCGCCTGGGGCAGGAGTGGGGTTTCCCAGCCGATCAGCCAACCCTGGTTATCCCCGGGGCGGGCGGCATCCGGCTGGACGAGATCCACCGCGCCGCCGCGGAAGCTGAATCTTTGCCCGACCTGCCAGCAGGTACGCCGCTGATCGTCAACCCGCGCGGCTCACGGCCGGGCAGCGTGCGTAATGACACCTTTTTCCGCGCCATTCCACGGGTGGTACAAAAAAATCCACAGGCCTGTTTCGTCTGCCCGTTGCTGGCTGGTGACCCGGAGGCCGAGCATTGGGTCTCCTTGCTGGGGATCGAGGCCAGCGTGCGCCTGTGGCCGCGCCTGTCACAGCCGCAGCTTTGGAGGCTATTCCAGCGGGCGCAGGTGTTCGTCTCGCCCAGCGCCCACGATGGGACGCCCAACTCGCTGCTCGAAGCGATGGCTTGCGGATGTTTCCCGGTCGCCGGGGATATCGAGTCTTTGCGCGAGTGGATCACGCCTGGCGAGAACGGCTTCTTGGTCAACCCCGCCGATCCGCAGGCCCTGGCGGAGGCCATCCTTGCTGCGCTGGGTGACGCCGGTCTGCGCGGCCAGGCAGCCAGGCAAAATGCCCGCATCCTGGCCGAGCGCGCTGACTACCAGCGCTGCATGGGGCAAGCGGAGGGGTTTTACGAAATGTGGTACGTGAGACGTGAAACGTAGTCGAGCAATGCGCTTACGTTTTACCGAGTAGGCCTTCGGCGCATCACGCTTTGCGCATTACGTTTTATTCTTGGGCCTTTGGGGCGCGTAGGGTATCCAGCCGTTCCTGTAATTCGATGCGCTTGGTGGCAGCCGCCTGGCGGATTTCGGTAGCCAGGTTATCGGTGCGCTCGCGCAACCGGTTGCGCAGGTCGAGGCCGGATTCAGGGGCGAATAGCAGGGCAATGACTGCCCCGGTCAGGCTCCCCAGGAGCACGCCGATGAAGAAACTTAGTGTCCGTCGCATGGGATTCTCCTTGAATAGACTCAATATACTTTCAGCACGATTATAGAGCAAAACAAGGCCTGGGGGAAGTTGCCATTTGTCCGGTTTTGTGGAATAATAGCGTTACCGCGTGTATCTCGTCTCTGGGTGAACACGACGGTGTGATCTTTCTCTTTCAACTAGCAACATTCAACCCCAACTGTGGCGGTTGTGCAGCCATGCAAGGGGGCGCTGCATGAACCGGCCCCTACCTCTCACGGAGGGTACCTTGTCCACACTTTCTCCTGTTTCCATTTCGACTTCTGAACGCAAGAAAGTCACCACGCTAACGCTGCGTCAAAAGAAAGAACGCGGCGAGACGATCAGCATGTTGACGGCCTATGACTATCCCACCGCGCTGGCGATGGATCAGGCCGGGCTGGACGCCATCCTTGTCGGCGATTCGCTCGGCATGGTGGTGTTGGGCTATCCAAATACGCTGCCCGTCACGATGGAAGAGATGCTGCATCACTGCCGGGCGGTGGCGCGCGGGGCGAAGTTCGCGCTGCTGATCGGGGATATGCCGTTCATGTCCTACCAGGTTTCGGTGGAAGAGGCGCTGCGCAACGCCGGCCGTTTCTTGCAGCAGGGCGGCATGGATGCGGTCAAGCTGGAGGGAGGGCGCGAGCGAGTCGAAGCCATCCGCGCCATCGTCGGGGCGGGCATCCCGGTGATGGGACACCTCGGCCTGACGCCGCAATCGGTCAACCAACTGGGCGGCTTCCGCCCGCAGGGACGCACGGCTGGGGCGGCCAAACGTCTGCTGGAAGATGCCCTGCTGCTCGAAGAGGCCGGCTGTTTCAGCCTGGTGCTGGAATCTGTCCCGGCGCGGCTAGCGGAGCTGGTCTCAAAGCGGCTGCACATCCCGACCCTCGGCATTGGGGCAGGGATCGGTTGCGATGGACAGGTGCTGGTCACGCACGACCTGCTCGGCCTGTTCGACCGCTTCACGCCGAAGTTTGTCAAGAAGTACGCCGATTTTCACACCGAAATGAAACGCTCCTTCCGCGAATTCATCACTGACGTGGAGGCCAAATCGTTTCCGGCGCAGGAGCATACCGTCGAGATGCCGGATGAAGAGTGGGAGGCGTTCCAGGCCGAAATTAACCGCGAAGGCGCGACCCTCAAAGAACGGGGGCAGGCGAGCGCAAAGAAAAAATAAATCTTCGCGGACTTCGCGTCTTAGTGGTGAAATATTCTATGAAAGAAATTCTCATTGTCGGCACCGGCGCGTTGGCCACGCTCTTCGCCGCCCGGTTTTCGGCGGCTGGCGTGGACGTGACCATGCTCGGCACCTGGCAGGCCGGCCTGGACGCGCTCCGCAAGGAGGGGGCGCGCCTGGTCAGCCTGGATGGTGTGGAACGCGCATATCCTGTCCGCGCTACGGATAATCCGATTGAATGTCGCGGCGCGCGCCTGGCGCTGGTGCTGGTCAAGGGTTGGCAGACGGAACGCGCTGCAAGGCAGCTTTACACTTGTCTGGATGAAGACGGCCTGGCGCTGACCCTACAAAACGGCCTGGGCAACCGTGAGATTCTCGTCGGGACTCTCGACCAGCAGCGCGTTGCTTTGGGCGTGACTACCATCGGCGCGACCTTGCTTGCCCCCGGCCTGGCGCGCCTGGGCGGCGAGGGGGTGGTTTCGCTGGAGGCGCACCCGTGTCTCGACCCGTTGGAGGCGATTCTGCGGGCAGCAGGCTTCGCGGTCACCGTGGTGGAAGACGCCCGTTCTCTCGTCTGGGGCAAACTGGTGATCAGTGCAGCGATCAACCCGCTGACCGCTTTGCTGCGTTTACCCAATGGCGAACTGCTCCAGCGACCGGCGGCGCGTTCCCTGATGGGCGAACTAGCGCGTGAGGCGGTCGCGGTGGCGCGAGCGATTGGGGTGAGCTTGCCGTTCGAGAGTCCGGAAAGCACTGCCGAAGAGGTGGCCCGGCGGACAGCGGCCAACCGTTCGTCGATGCTCCAGGATGTGCTGCGCGGCGCTCCTACTGAGATTGACGCCATCTGCGGGGCTATCGTCCGCAATGGGGAAGAGAGAGGTGTACCCACGCCAGTCAACCGGCTGATGTGGCATCTGGTGAAGGCACTCCATGATCCGCTTCCGGCGGGTTGACTCCGCCGTGAGCAAGTGACAGGATATGACTTTCTTCCCCTGATTTGTCAGGCATGGTAAGATATAGGCAACTCGTTCTTGGAGGTGCATGGATGCGCAAGTGGATATTTCTGTTGATCCTGGTGATTACCCTTTGCCTGCCGGTTGGAGCGCGGGCGGAGGGTGGAGTCAGGTTCAGCGCGGTAAAAATTGATATCTGGCCTGAATTCGACCGCCCCGCCGTGCTGGTCATCGAGCATCTTGCGCTTGCGTCTGATGTTGTCCTGCCCGCTGAGTTGACCGTGCGCATTCCATCCCAGGCAACCGTCAACGCGGTGGCCAGCATAGAGGTGGGCGGCGCGTTGGTCAACGTTGATTATGATCAACAGATTCAAGGTGATTGGGCGGTAATTTCTCTTTCTGCTACGACGCGGGATATCCAGATCGAATATTATAACGAGTTGATAAAGCAGGGGGCTGCCCGCCATTATTCCTTCCTTTGGCCGGGAGACTATGCGGTTGATTCGTTCGTCATCCAGTTCCAGATGCCTGTCGAGGCTTCCGATCTGCAGGCCACGCCAGCTCTCCCGAACAGCAGTGTTGGAGCAGATGGCTTGACCTACTATACCTCGGAGTTCGGTTCTCTGGCAGCCGAACAGACTATTACACTGGAAGTGACTTACCAGAAGGCAACGGATACCCTGAGCGCGCCAAGCTTGAATGTTCAACCGGCCGAGAATCCCGCCAATGCAACAGGGCGAGTGACATTGACACAATATGTCCCGTGGGTTCTGGGGATTTTGGGAGTCATTTTGATCCTCTTCAGCCTTGTCGCTGGTGTGCTCTATTGGCAAGGCCGCTGGAGGAACTCCGGTGGCGTGACGCGTCAACGCCATGCCTTGCGCCGCGAGAAGCCTGGAGAGCCAACCGAAGTGATTCACTGCCATCAATGCGGACGGCGCGCCCAGCCGGGCGACCTTTTCTGTCGCGCCTGCGGCACTCGCTTACGTCATGGCGAGCAATAATCCTCCAGGGATCAGCGAGGCGTCTCGGTGAGTATTCCCCCGATAAACCTGATCTATTTCCTTTACGGCCTGGCTTTTTTCAGCATGGGCTTGCTGGTGATGGTCGAAGGCGGGCGTTCTTCGGATGCCCGCCTTCGACGCGCTCTGCGTCCGCTGGCGGCCTTTGGCCTGGTCCATGCGGCCAATGAATGGATCGAGCTATACGTGCTGGCCGCGCCCCTCGGCCAGCCCATCTCTGGCTGGCTGTCTGGTCTGCGCCTGGCGATGCTGGCCTTTTCGTTCGTCTCGTTGGCGGGCTTCGGCAGTTACCTGCTTGCTACTTCCCCGGCTGTCTCCCGTCTCATCCTGGTTGTCCCGCTTGGTCTGGAAACTGTTTGGGTTTTTGGTCTCTTTATTCTGAGGGGAAAATATCCGGCCCCCCTCATCTGGGATATCGCCGATGTCTGGACGCGGTATTCACTTGCGATCCCGGCTGCGACGCTGAAGGTATGCACTGCTTCGCCAGAAACGGCGCGATAATCAAAAAGGAGTCTTGCAGTCCCGCTACTGCCGTCCTGCCCCCCGCAGGGGGGTGAGCCAAACCGCTGGGTGGCGGGGTTCATATTTGTGGCGGCCAGCCAACTGTCATCAGTTTCAAGTCAAGACAAGAATGGAGGAACGCAATGGCAACACAAACGTTTGATAATGTCTGGTACCTTCCTGATGAAAACAGGTGGCGCGATATGAATCTTCTTGCCTTCAGGGATGCCGGCAAATTGATCGCGGGTGAAGATTCGCTTGAGTTTCGTGGCAAGAAAGAGAAAGTAGTCATCGCAAATGTGAGACACATCTCGTATGGAAAGCAGGGGAGAGACTTCGTCAATAACTGGGTAAGAATCGAATATGGCGATGCCCCCACAATCTCAACAGCATTCTTTGCTGATGGAAGCCTGCTCGGGTGGGGAGGGATATTCGGCGGAACCAAAAGGATACTGGCTGCTGTCCAACATCTTGCGAAATAAGATTGTAGGGTAAACCGCCGCCCAACAAGCGGTTGCAGCCGACCGCCTTCGGCGTGGGTATGCGGGCGCGATTTGCAAAGTCTTGTGCCATAATAACCGTGTAGTATTGCAAACCCGCTCCGCCGGTTACGCTCACCGTTGTTTTTTGTTCGGCTGCACACACTCTCACCCTTGCAAAATCAGAACATTTGTGCTATAATTGTAATAGAAGTCAAAGGAATCTTCCGAGAAGCCCAACCGGGTATTAGTATGACTCTCTTTTATAACCGATCGCTTACCCCTCCCGTTCATCCCACCTCCAAGGCTATTTGTTCCTCCTTTGTTCCT
>JALHUM010000280.1 GCA_022865905.1 Anaerolineales bacterium
AGAAGGATAATAAGAATTCCAACAACCAAACCCGCAGCAGCAGGAATCAACCGTCTGAACACGTCATAGCTCTGGATGTAACTCCAGTCAAATTTATTCCCCAAGACCCGCCATAGTGGAACACTGCCTGGCAAGAATTGGAGATTCCTCATACGGGGAACGAGAGCTTTTAGCACAGAATCAATCGTATCTTTCAAGGAAAGATCTTCATACGCAGAGTATCCCAAGCCTGTTGCCAGGGCCAAAATGAACAGGATGAGAGCGGCGGTTCTTAGCGGGGAATGTTTCTTTTCCCAAGAGCGTAAGGATACCACCAACAAGATGATGCCCAAAGGGGTGAAAAACGAAATATATTCCGCATAACAGAATACGCAAACATTCCTTCCCAATGAGGCCCAGGCATGAGTCAGCCAAAGCACAGCAAACAGGGCCGAGACAAAAAAGCCTGTACGGAAATCGAACTCGCTTTTCCATTTCTTCCTGCGCGCCCAAAAAAGAAAAATAAGTGTCGTTCCCAGCATCGCAATAAAGTGATACCGGTATCCCTGGAAAAAAGCGAATAGACGGCCTAACGTACTTATGCCCTCACCAACGACGGATAAGCTGCCAGACGGTTCTCTCCAAGGATCCAGAAATGGTGTCAGGCTTTGAGGCAGCCAGGGTGTCCATAGCTGTAAGATGTTCGGCCAGAAAAGAGCATGGATTCCGATGATAACTACCCCCGAAGCCAGTGTCGCCAACCATCCTGCTTTAGATCCATGCTGCGAAAAGATATACAGGATCAATAAAGGTGCTACCGGCAGGAGATTTTGCCGCGTCATAATAACAATCCCCGATAGAACGCCTGCAAGAATCAATTGCCATAAGGGGCGTTTCATTCCTAACGCAAGCACCATTATCCAGGTAAGCATACAAGCAACGATTACTTGTGTGCCTGCTAAACTATAGCTTTTGACAATCCAAGGATTTAATGCTACAGCCCATACTGCAAGCGCTGCCCACCAACGCCCTCCCAGCCGGCGTGCGACGATCCATAATCCCAAAAGCATCAGAAGACCGACAAAAATGGCAAAGTAACGTCCCGTTCGCAGCCCTAGACCAAACCAGGTTTGGACATACCCATAGATCAGGAACGACAGAGGCGCTTTGTTCGTCCAGGGACCATAGGCTTGGAAAGGCGCATATTGGCCCGTTGCATAGAGATACCCCTTCAACAGATAAGCGGCCTCGTCCACCATGGATGCCAGCGTATGGGCATAGGCAACGGACTGTAAAAAATAGACACATCCCCCCAAGAGGGATAAAAGTGCCGCCAGCCAGGGCACGGATGGCGTATGGAAAACTCTTCCCACTTTCGAAAAGTTGACGATACGTTTCAACACTTGGCTTGCCTCAAATCGGCTTCGACCATCATCTCGACCAATTCTTTGAAGCCCATTTTTTGACGCCAGCCGAGAGTTTCGCGGGCCTTGATAGGGTCGGAAACCAACAGGTCTACTTCGGCGGGGCGGTAATAGCGGGGGTCTTGGATTACATGATCCTGGTAGTTCAATCCAACACAACCGAAAGCGATTTCACAGAATTCACGCACGGAGTGGGTTTCAGCAGTGCCGATCACGTAGTTGTCCGGTTTATCCTGTTGCAGCATCAGCCACATCGCTTCGACATAGTCGCCGGCAAAACCCCAGTCGCGGCGCGCTTCCAGGTTACCTAGGCGGAGTTCGTTCGTCTGTCCCAGCTTGATGCGGGCTACGCCATCCGAGATTTTACGGGTCACGAATTCCAGCCCACGCCGGGGACTCTCGTGGTTGAAAAGGATGCCGGAGACAGCAAACATGTTGTACGACTCGCGGTAATTGACCGTGATCCAGTGACCGTACACTTTCGCGACCCCGTACGGGCTGCGCGGGTAGAAGGGCGTTGTTTCCCGTTGAGGAACCTCCACCACTTTGCCAAACATCTCGCTGCTGGAGGCTTGATAGAACCTGGCCTCTGGGGTAACCGACCGGATGGCTTCCAGCAAGCGCGTCACGCCCAGGGCGGTCACCTCACCGGTCAGTACGGCCTGGCTCCAGGAGGTCATAACGAATGACTGGGCTGCCAGGTTGTAGATTTCGTCCGGTTGGTATTCCTCCAGTACGACCATGAGCGAGCTTTGATCGTGCAGGTCGCCCTGGACAAGGGCGATTTCATCCTGAATGTGCTGGATGCGTTCGAAGGTCACCGTGCTGGAGCGGCGAACCATCCCGACGACCTGGTAACCTTTGGCAAGCAGGAATTCGGCCAGATAGGAGCCATCCTGACCGGTGATACCGGTGATCAATGCTGTAGGCATGTTCACTCCGTTTGACGAATTTCGACAATTGGATTGTAATCGCTCCTCGCCGCGCGTCAAGGACGCCGGGAGGCTCGCCAGCGATCCCAGGCCCAGCCACCTACCAGTACAAAGCCACTGGTTATAGCGATAGCAGCCAACATTACACCAAACGAAGGTTTTGCAATGTAGCCGATGTAACGGCTGGCATACCATTCGCTGAAGAAAGCCAGGGACAAGAGTTCAACAGCCAGGATGCGCACCGGCCATGGGTTTTTACTTGCCCGCCACCATGTCCAAGCTTGGGATGCCAGTGCAGCTTGCCAGAGCAAGAAAATGACCCGGTAGCGGGGATTGTCCCATTGGTCGCCTCCGGCACGGATCGCGGAGAGGATGAGCCAAGCCCAGGTTAAGAGCCATAGCCATAGCCAGGCAGCGCACTCATTATTAAGCTTCATCTTCCAAATTGCCATACAGCTGATGACGAGAAACGGTAGCAACGCATACCAGCCAAACGCGCGCAGGATTCCGATCACTTGCCAGGGCCAGACAGTTACATCGAAAATCGCAGCCGGGAGGACCGGTTGGGCCAGACCGTAGCCGATGACGAAGGGCAAATGCAGGCGCGTATCCGTGTGACGGAATATCTCCTGAACCCAACCCGAGCTACGCTCTAACAAATAGATATCCCATTTCGTGGATGTCTGGAGCCAATGGGTGATGATCTCGATCGGTGAGGCACCTGCAAAGGATCCGCGCGCCAGACCAACCCAAAGCAAGAGAAGCGCGACCAGGAGCATCGCCGCGCTGATCAGGGCAGCACGCCAGGAGAGATGTCGAAGTTTACCCCATAGCCATGCCCAGCCTCCCACCGCCAGGATGGTGAAAATTGCCACGCCCGGTGAGAACAGCAGCAATCCGGCCAGCCCACCTGCCATCCAGGGCCATGCGCGACGATTGTGGTTAAGCTGCCAATCTACTACCCCCCAGAAGACCATGGCAATAAAAGTGATCAAGAATGGCTCGCGCATTTGCGAGCTGCACAGCAGGGCACTTTCTGGATATAAGGCCATGATCCACGCCGCGGGGACAGCCACACTCTCGCCCCAGAGCTGCCGCGCCCCCTTCCAGGTCAGCGCGACACCCACGGCGGCTGTCAGCGCGGATAACAGGATGACCAGCCAGGGACGGTGAACGTCCGGGCTGAGGTAACGATAGGCTAGCGCGCTTAACGCCAGCAGTCCGCCATACTGGTCGGTGCTGTGCGCAGCACCTACTCGGTAAGATTTATCGAAGGCCGCCCAGATGGGATGTGTCGAACGCGCCAGGTCCCAGGCTTGCGTGTCACGGTTGAAGGCATCTTTGAAAACGTAACCTGCTTGTTGAACATCGGTTGGATAACCCGCGACAGGTAAAACGTAAGTCAGGGCGATACCCAGGCCGAGGCGGAGGAGAAACGCCAGGAGCAACATCAAGCCCAGGGTCCGGGGCGCACCGCCGCTTCGACTTCGTTCCCTGGCCTGACCGCCACCAGGGCAGGCAGCACGCCAGAGAGCAGCCAGGGCAGATAATCCCAAAAGCAGGAGGAACGAGTAGGATAGCCAGCCGATCCACCAAGCGCCGCCATCCAGCGCGGAGAGCAACGCGCCCAGTCCAAGGCTAGCGGGGGTGATCCATCTCAAATCACGCAGGAAGGCTTTCATGTTTTCCTTGTTACAAGGCAGCGCATGATTTGTACGCTCCACCACAGCACCAGGAATACGACCAGCGACTGCGTGGGGACGGAAAAGCGCGGGTTGTCGCCATGGTCGAGGAGAGTTTGGATGACGGAAGTCAGCCAGACGGTGCTGGCGGCAAACCAGAGGAAGGCGTCCATTTTCAGGATTTGGCGCACCTTCTTGCTGACCAGCGCCAACGAGCCAAGAAGGAAGGCGGCATTTGCAACGACCATACCACTGCGCGCCATAATGACCAAGCCACTTAGGGCGACCCGGAGAGCCGGGTTTGTGAACGCGCCAGGCGACCAATAGACCGGTGCCTTCCAGAACCACAGCCAGCCTTCCCAAACACTCCGCAAGTATAAACCCGGATGCTGGAGGATAAGCTGGATAGAGATTCTTGTCAGCAGGTTGGAGAGCGCGATGAGGCCCAGCCCAGAGACTTGCTCCAGGGCCGGGATGGCATCCCAGATGGCGTTGCCCGGCTCGCCGGTCTCGACGAGGCGCGCGTCGCGATATTGGATGAAGGTATCGCGAATGGCAGCGTATTCGTCCGGCACGTATTCGAAGAAGAGGCCAGTATGCTGGACGAGGTGAAAACCGGTCATATTTGTCAAGCCCCACATACCGAAACGCTGATGGATGAAATTCACCCACGCGCCGATGAGAACAAGGCCTGTAAGCCCGGTGACCAGCGTTGCGCCCCAGCGTACCTTCGGCGAGGCCATCCGCCAGAAGGCGAGCAGGAAAAACGCGGCCCAGAAGGGCAGGAAGACGAATAGCGGGCGGGTCAGGGTTGCCAGTCCCGTAGTTATCCCGCCTGCCATCGCCATCAACAGGATTTTCCAGAGAGGCCGTTTGTGGTCTGAAAAGAGCAGCCAGGCAGCAACTGCCAGCGAGGCGGCGATGAAAAAGGTTGTCAGGCTCTCGGTGATCAGATTGGCCTCGAAAAAGAGTTGCTGCAAATTGAGCGTGTGAGCCAGGGCGGTCAGCGCGCCGAACCAGCCCGTGCCACTGACGCGCCAGCCGACGTAGAAAAAGAGCAGTGTGGTCAGGAGGCCAAGTACAAATTGGGCAATATAGACGCGCTCATCTGGACCGACGAGCGCCATCAAAACGGGAAAGCCGGGCGTGCGCGTGCCGTCGTAGTCTGTCCAGCCGTGCAGGATGGCCTCGGCCAGGCGGCGGTAACTGGCGGTATCGTTATATGCCACCGGTCGGTAGACCAGGTAAAGCAAGCCTCGCTCAACTACCGCGACGGTTGCAACAATCGCCAGCCAGGTGCGCGTTTTCAGAGTGCGTAGTGATTTCAGCATCAAAAGTTTTCCAGGGACCGACGGGCGCGCACCAGCCACGAATATCCTTTTACGTCGGCGCGGGCGCGTTGACCCAGGGCCAGCCTCTGTTTCGAATCAGTGGACAGCAGGCTGAGGCTTTTCTCCCACGCCCCTGCATCTCCAGGTGGACAGAAGACAGCGTTATCTTCGTTCAGCACTTCGCGCAGCACCGGTAAGTCGCTGGTGAGAATAGACCGGCCGGCAGCCATGTACTCGAACATCTTCATCGGGCTGCAAATCTCGGCGGTGTTCCCCCCACTTGATGTGGAAACCGTCCGCTCGTAGGGCATAAGCAGGATGTCTGCGGCGGCCTGGTAGAACGGAATGCGCTCGTTGGGCAGGAAGCCAGTATAGGTGACGTTTTGCAGCCCGGAGGCGGTCGCGCGGCTGCGCCACTCGTCCACGTCTTGGGAGCGGCCACCGACCCACAGGAAATTGACTTTCGGGAAGCTGGCAGCGAGGGCGAGAAAGAGTTCTACGCCGCGACCGGCATACATGTGGCCGGTGCAGATTGCTGTCAGGCCGGGGGGTAGGCCCAATTGGCGGCGAGCAGATTCCGGGTCCGGTAAGTGCTCGTAGCGTTCGAGGTCCACGCCGTCCGGCGCGATGACGATCTGTCTTTCCGGCAAGGCTAGCCGGTAGCGGCGCTCCAACTCACGACGCAAAGCATGGGTGATGGTCAGCAGTCGCTTCTTGCCGGGCAAGCGTAAGAAGAGACAGAACCACAGCGGGCCGAAGCTCCCGGCGGGGAAGTCGTGCATTTCAAGCATGGCGGGCAACCCGGCCAGAAGTCCAAGCGCGGCGGATTGGATTGGCCAGGCGTAGAGCAAATCTGCATTCAAGGCGCGGGCGCGGCGGACGGCGATCCAGGGGAAGAGACGGCGTGAACCGGACAGCCATTCGATGGAAAAGGATGTAACCAGGCCATAGTGAGCCGTCAATTGCTGATCGGCGATTGAAGATTGAGGATTAACCGGAACCAGCAGCGTGGTGTCATGTCCAAGTTGGGCGAAGGCCTGGCAGACTTTCATGACCTGAATGCTGTTGGCCGTATCCGATGGCACCTGGGAGGCGGAAACGCAGACAATTTTCATTGTGGATTTCTGATTGGTGATTGCTGATTGCGGATTTCGAGCAGGCCACGCGCTACAATCAAGCCGATGGAGATGACAAAAAAGCCCGAAAGCAAAGCGGCTTCAGCTAGGTAACCGAAACGAGGCACCAGGACAAAACCGAGAATGAGCTTGGCCGCGCCGGTTAAGGCAATGGCCTTAAGTGGATAGTTCGGCAAGCCGAGGGAGAGCAGTAAAGTGCGGTTCCAGTACAACACGTTGGCAACACCGTAGCCGATGAGCAGGATGAGCGCGGCGGGCATTGCCGGGCCGTATTCCTTGCCATAGAAGGTAGTGATCAGCCAATTGCCCGCCACGACCAGAGCCAGCGCGACCGCGCCAGTCCACGCGCCCGAGATGACGGTCATTTTCTTGAGTAGATCGCGCAGTCGCAGCCAAGCCTTCTGCGCCACAGCGCGCGTAAGCTCTGGGAAAGTCGTATTGATAAAGGGCGTGATCGGCATCACCATCAGGTTGATGACCGCCAGGGCGAGTTTATAGTACCCCGCCTCGAGCGGTGAGAGAAAATAGGAAACCCAGACCACCTCGTTATCGCGGATCAACATGCTGACCGTGGCGCTTAGATTGGTGCTCAGGGCAAAGCCCCAGAACTCACGGCGTGGTGGCAGCATCCGGAAGGATGCCCGCCACCAACCCGGTCCCAGCATCTGCCCGGCACGGCGGAGCGCGACAGCGGCCAGCGCCAGACCATTGAGCGATTTTCCCAGCAGGTAGGCAGTCAGCACCAGCCAAATGTTCCCGTGGACGAGAAAGGCGTATGCGATCAGGGCGACGGTCAGGAAGGATTGCAGGAAATTGATGATGGCCTGGCTGCGGAAGTGATCTCCAACCTGCAAGACAGCGGTGGAAGTCTCGGCGACGAAGTTGGTCAGCAGCGCCAGGGCGTAGAAAGTAAAGAGGGGGGCGGTGGTTACATCTTTGGCGATGTACCTGGCTGCCCAGGGCGAAAGCAGGACGAGCAAGAGATAGGCTACGACCGAGGTGAGAGTTTCCGTCAGGGCGGCGGCTTTCAGCACCGCGGCGGCATGTTCCTTCTTTTCCTGCGCCAGGAATTGCCCCATGTACTTGATGACCAGTTCCCCCATGCGAAAGGACAATAGCCGGTTGACGTTCGAGGCAAAGGCAATGACCGTTCCGAGGATGCCGAATCCGAGCACGCCAAGCAGCCGCGCCGCCAAGATGCTCTGCGCGACGGAACTGAGCGTATTGCCGACGAAAAGATAGCTGGTGTTGCGCAGGACTTTGCGCAACAGGTTGTCCTGCCGCCAGGCGGTCAGGGTGTCACGAATAGACGTCACAGGGTCGCGACCTTTTTTGCCCAGGAGCGTTCGGCGCGGTACCAGTCTACGAGCCGCTGCACCCCTTCGCGCAGGCCGACCTGCGGCTGCCAGCCGAGCAGGCGGCGGGCTTTGCTCACGTCGGCCAAGTTGGTCAGCATGTCGGCAGGATTGGGCGGGTGGCGTTCGATACGCGCCTGCTTGCCGATGATCTCTTCGAGCATCTCGATCAGCCCGTTGATGGTGATGACCTCGTGCCCGCCCAGGTTGATGATCTCGTAGCCGAGCGGTTGGAGGGCGGCGAGGGTGCCGCGAGCGATGTCGTCCACGTAAGTAAAGCCGCGCGACTGTTCCCCATCTCCGTAAAGATGGAGAGGCTGCTCTTCAGTGATCCACTTTGCAAAGCGGAACATGCTCATATCCGGCCGGCCCACTGGGCCATAGACGGTAAAATAGCGCACCACGCTTACATCCAAATCGTAGAGCGAGTGATAACTGTGGCAAAGCACCTCGGCTGACTTTTTGCTGGCTGCGTAGGGCTGGAGAGGATGGTCGCTATCCGCGCTTTCGGGCGTAGGCAAGGGAGCGTTCGAGCCGTAGATGCTGGAGGTCGAGGCGAGGATGAATTTTCCGATCCCTCGCTGGCGACAGAGTTCCAGCAAGTTCAAAGTGCCGAAAACATTGGTCTCGACGAAGGCCCAGGGATTTTCGACGCTCGCCCTAACCCCGGCGCGGGCGGCCAGGTTGATGACTGCGTCGAAGGTTTGCCTACCAAGTGACAGGTGACGGGTGACGAATATGCGGTCGGAGATGTCCGCGCGGACAAAGGCGAATCCCCGCAACGCTTGCAGCCGTCGCAAGCGGTATTCTTTCATACGCACGTCGTAGGCGTCGTTCAGGTTGTCCACGCCGGTGACGGCCTGTCCCTGCTCAAGCAGCATTTCGGCGACGCGCGCGCCGATGAAACCGGCCGCGCCGGTCACCAGGTAATTAGCCATCTATCCAGCCATCCTCTTCAACCAAATCGAACTGAATGTGTTGGGGGTCTGCTCCACCGTTTCGTAGTTTGGCATATTTTGCTTCAAGAATGGTTCGTCAAAGTAGCGGATGAGGGGCATGGACATGGTTATCTTGAATTGGTTGTTGAAGCACAGGAAGGCCTGCAAAAGCATGGCCTCATTCCAGAACATGGGCCAGGTTTGCCCGAATAGCCACAGCTTGGGCGGATAGGGAATGTTGTATGGGAATGGTACATCATGGATGTGGATCGTGACGCCAACTTTCAGGTTGGGAAGCACTTCCAGGTAAAGGAATGGCACGTCGCCATCTATGTTCAAGATGTGCGTGGAATCAATGAAAAGGACATCACCATCCTCCAGTTGCTGGAAGAACGACAATTCCACATCCTGCACTTCTTTGGGAATGACGTGTACCCCCGGCAGGGTGTATAACTTCTCATAAGGGTGTGGTTCGATGCAGGTCATTTGGAGAGGCTGACCTTTGCTCGCATTCTTCTCAGCTGCCAGGCTGCAATAATAGGTGGATAAGCCGGATCCAACTTCAATATAACGCTTCGGCTTTATATGCCGGATCATCATGTAGAGTATGAGCGCATCTGCCGGAGTGAAGCCAGGGCCGAATTTTTTCCGAAGCTGTTCGAAAGCGGGGAACGTGGAGAACTCATCGTAATAACGCGAGAGCAGGGTCTGAATATCGTCCTTCATGGCTTCGAGATCGTACTCGATACCTGTGAGTGCGTTGGGGCGATACCAGCGTTCGTAATTCTTTTTCAGGCGGTCGAGTGATGGCAGGGGGGAGTAATAATCGTTTTTTCTGGCAACCGAATAACCCATCGCTTCGAGAAGTCTCTGGAAAGTCATGGAAAAAGCCGCATTGATCCTTTGCATTGTCTTCCGGAAGCGCGCGATGAGACCCCATTTTATTCTACTGATGGGGTTCAATAGAAATGGCGGCACAGCTTGTTTTAGCGAGTGCTTCATGCGGGTTTTCCTGACTTTGGCGATTGCCTACCCTAACGGGTTAGGCCAGGGAAATCGCCGCTACCAGATCGCGAAGTCCACCTGCATGGACTTCCCGCCCCCGAACTGCAGGGGCTAGCCGACGGAGGTCGGCTTATCGCCTTTGTTGGTGCAGTATCAACTGCTGAAAAAGATGGGCTGAACAGTTATCCTTTCAAGCCTAGAGTCTGGCGACTTTTGGGTTGTCCTTCCCAGCCTTGCCCAGCGCGTTGCGGCTGTCGAAGATGAACTTCGCCGCCTCGAGGATGGCCTGGTAGTCATACGTTTTATGGTTAGTCACGATAACCACACAATCCGCCTGGTGGACAGCCGCCATCACGTCTGGCACGCTATCCATTTCCAGGCCGTCGTGGGTGTGGAGATGCAGAATGTACGGGTCGTGGTACGAGACCTCGGCGCCCTTCTTCTGCAGCAGCCCGATTACATCCAGTGTTGGCGACTCGCGGATGTCGTCAATATCCGGTTTGTAGGCCGCGCCCAGGACGAGACAGCGGGAACCTTTCAGCGTTTGACCGCGCTCGTTCATGGCCTCCAGTATCCGGTTGACCACATAGCGGGGCATGTTGGTGTTGATGTCCGAAGCGAGTTCAATGAAACGGGCGGTGTACTGGTAGGCTTTCATCTTCCAGGAGAGGTAGAGCGGGTCAATCGGGATGCAGTGCCCGCCCAAGCCCGGCCCTGGCGTGAACTTCATGAAACCGAAGGGCTTGGTGGCGGCCGCCTCGATGACTTCCCACACGTCCACGCCCATGCGCTCGCACATGATGGCCAGTTCGTTGACCATGGCGATGTTGATCATGCGAAAGGTATTCTCCAACAACTTGGCCATTTCAGCGGCTTCGGCAGACGAGACCATGTGGATGTGCTGGATGGCACCGCCATACCACGTCGCAGCGACTTCGGCGCAGGCCGCGGTGATGCCACCCACAACCTTGGGGGTGTTGATCGTGGTGTAGTCCGTGCGGCCCGGGTCGACGCGCTCCGGCGAAAACGCCAGGAACCAGTCCTCGCCAACCTTCAGGCTGTTTTTCACGCCCAGCATCGGCAGCAGAACTTCGCGAGTGGTGCCGGGGTAGGTGGTGGATTCCAGCACCACGACCATGCCCTTGTGCACATACTTCGCCAGCTCCTCGGTAGCGGACATTATGAAGGACATATCCGGGTCGCCGGTCTTGCGCAACGGCGTGGGGACGCAGATGCTGGCGGCATCCATATCCTTCAGAACCGAGAAATCCGTCGTTGCTTTCAAGCGGCCAGATTTGACCAGCCGCGCGGCAATTTCGGTCGGCACATCTGGGATGTAGCTGACGCCCTCCTTCAGCGAATCGACCTTGCGCTTGTCCGGGTCAATGCCGGTCACGGTGAATCCGGCCTCAGCGAAGACGACCGCCAGCGGCAGGCCAACGTAGCCCATGCCCAAGATACCGATACGGGCAGTTTTTTCTTTTAGTTGCTTGAGAAGAGCTTCCTTGACAGTCATCCTTTTTCCATTCGGTTTTTACCACAAAGGCATAAAGTCACAAGAACTTCATGTCTTTGTGCCTTTGTGGAGAGGTATTAAAACAGACTCAATTGCTTCGGTTCTTCCTGCAATTCTTCTGATGGCGCGGGCGCGGATTTTGCAAGTGCGCTGCGCGCCTGTTCCAGCAGTTTTGGCAGTTGGGCAAAATCTTTCATAATGGCGGGCTTTAGCGAGGCCTGATGCAAGGCCGCGGCCGGGTGGAACATGGCGATCACGAAGCGGTCGCCGACCCGGCGCATTTGCCCGTGGACGGCGCTGATCTTCGCGCCGGGCATGAACTTGCCCATCGAGTAGCGCCCGAGGGTGATAATGATTTTCGGGCTGATGGCCGCGATCTGCCGCTCGAGGTACCTGTCACATGCGGTCAACTCCTCGGGCAAAGGGTCGCGGTTGCCCGGCGGGCGGCACTTGACCACATTGCCGATCCACACCTCCGGGCGTTTCAGCCCAGCTTGAGCCAGCAACTCATCCAGGAACTTACCAGCTGCGCCGACGAAGGGACGCCCCTGCTCGTTTTCGTAAAAGCCCGGCCCCTCACCGATGAACATGATCTCGGACTTTGCCGGGCCTTCGCCGGGCACCGCATTCTTGCGAGAGTGGTACAGGGCGCATGCCTGGCAGTTCGAAACTTCGGCGTCGATTTGGGCTAAAACGTCAGAAGAATCCACAAGATCCTCCGTTCACACATTTACACGCTGGCGCGTTTTCACGTTTACATGTTCAAACGTTTCGGCGTTCAAGCCTTCCAACGTCATCAGGATCGCGTCTTCGCCGGTATCGCGGTAATAACGCGGGCGGCGGCTGGTGATCGCGAAGCCAAACTTCCTGTACATCTCCTGCGCGGCGAGGTTCCTTTCCCGGACTTCCAGAAAGGCGCGCCGCGCGCCTTCGACACGCGCAGCTTCGAGCGCTTCCACAATGATTCGGCTGCCGATGCCGCAGCGCTGAAAATCGGGGTGGACGGCCACCGTAGCGATGTGCGCCTCGTCCACCAGCAGCCACAAGACCAGCATCCCGATGATCCTGGTTTCGCCGTTCACTTCTGCTTCAGCCACCCAGCCTCGCGAAACGGCGTTTTCAATCACCTCGAAGCGGAACGACCGCTCCGGCCAGGGCAGGCTGAAAGAGAGCGTATCGATCTCGTGGACGGCCGGCACATCCTCCAGTCTCATGCGCCGGATGGTGATCTCGCCGACAGTCACGCCGGGACGCCTCCCGCCACGTGCAGGTAGATCGGCGCCAGCGATCCGGCATCGTCAACTTTCCCTTCTTGCCAACGCGCCCAGGCCAATTCAGCTAGAAATCCCGGATGGCGAACGCACCTGGCTGGCGAAGGTAAGATGACGTTCTTATGCTTGCGCGCTAAACGCTGACGTTCTTCGGCAGACAACTCGCCGCAGACGATGGTCGGCGCAGTGATACTCTGGGCCAGCGCCTCTACCGTCGTCAGCGTGGCTGGACCCTCAGCCTGCCACCCGTTTTCGACGGCGCGGTACCAGCCGATGGCCAAACGTCCGCGCCCGGCCTGTAGTATGGCGGCCAGCGGCAGGTCCCGAATGGGCTGCGCCGCAGCCAGGATGTCCAGGGTGGGAATCCCAATCATTGCCAAATGCCGCGCCAATGCCAGTCCCTTTGCCAGCGCCAGTCCCACTCGCAGACTGGTAAACGAGCCGGGGCCTAACGCTACGCCCAAGGCCTTGATCTCGTTCATTTTGACGCCTATGCGCGCCAAGAGATCGGCTAACTCTGGAGCAAGCTCAGTGGTGTGATGGGCGCGGCTGTGCCAGAAGAGTTCACAAACAACCTGTGACCCATCGTAGAGTGCCAGGCCAACCTGCGCAGTGGATGTATCCAGCGCCAGCAGCATCACGCAACTCCATAGACTGCCTGGCGGAGGGCTGCCAGCAGGCTTTCGTAACGCTCACCGCGCGTGGCGAACTGCATCTCGCGGTGCTCTTCTGCGAGATACTCCATTCTTACCCACAAGCGCTCGTCTGGCAGGATAGGTTCGATCCGCTCTGGCCACTCGATAACCAGTGGCCCCTGGGCAAGCAGCGCGTCAATATCCAACTCCTCGGCTTCGGCTGCGGATTCCAGCCGATAAGCATCCAGGTGGAAGAGTTGAGCCGCGTCCGGCCGCCGGTAGATGTTGACCAGCACGAAAGTCGGGCTGGTAACGGCATCCAACGAACCCCAGCCCTGGGCTATGCCTTGCACCAGGGTTGTTTTGCCGGTGCCCAATTCGCCCTGGAGACAGATCATATCTCCAGTTTGAAGCAAACCGCCCAGGCGCATACCGACGCGGCGAGTCTGCTCCGGGCTGCGGCTGAAGAACTCCAGGGTATTGGGGGCCAGGATGGGCATGGCAAGGGGATTATACTACGACCTCAATCCCCTTCCCGCTGCGCGCCCATCTCCTTTCCTCTGCAAGGGGAAAGGGGATGAGCTGGGAGTGGGGTAAGAGGTCACAATCCGACTTGCTCTCCGAGAATCCGCGCGATTGTCCGCGCGGCTTGAGGACGGGCAGCGCGACGACAGTTCTCGACCACCCTGTCGCGCTCCCCCGGACGGCAGACCCACCTGGTAAGTGTCCGCACAACTTGCAAAGGCTCCGGCGCCCAGATCCCCGCGCCAACGTGTTCCACAAAACTGACATTTCCATCTTCCTGGCCTGGCAGTTTGGCGTAAAGGATGATTGGCAGCGCGGCGTTGAGCGCCTCGGCAATCGTCCCTGGGCCAGCCTTGCTGACCAACACGTCAGCCGCGCGCATAAAGCACGGCATATCGTGGGTGAAGCCGTAAAGGAAAGTTTGGTTTTCCCAGGTTTCGGCTTGAAGCTGGGCCTTGAGCCTAGCATTCCGCCCGGTCACGATGACCAGGCCAACATCCAGGCCTGATTTGTCAATGGCACGCGCCGTTTCAGCCAATGGTCCCATTCCTTCCCCACCGCCAATCAACAGCACAATTTTTTTATCCTGCGGCCAGTTCAACCCATCGCGCAGGATGATTTTATCACCGGGAGGGGCAGAACAACTTTCGGAGACCGGTTGTCCCACCACGCGGACTTTTTCGGGCAGCATGGTGTATTCGATGGCGCGCTGGCGGGCTATCTCGGTCGGGACAAGAATCAAGTCGGCGCGCTGGTCGAACCACAAGGCATGTGTGCTGACCATGTCGGTCACCACAGTGATGAACGGCGGCCGGTTCTTGCCGAGGGCCTTCAGGAGAAAAGAGTTGGCAAGAGGGTGCACGCTGACCAGCATGTCGCTGAGATGCTCACGCACCAACCGGCGCGCGGCGCGGCGCACGATCGGCCAGAGGGTGGATGTCATGAGGCGGGCTTGCCGGCGGCCATCGCTGATGTGGAAACCTACCCCCCATAGCTCCGGCACGCGAACCATTTCCGGATAAAACTCAGGCAGGTGATTGTATGGTGGTGGGGCGTAATCTTTCAGGAAGTCCACCATCTCAGTCGTGACGGACTCGCCAAATTCTAGTTTAAGCGCTTCAAGAATGGCCTCACAGGCGGCGCGGTGTCCACCGCCGGTATCGGAGAAAAGGAAGAGGATGTGGGGTTTTTTAGGCGGATTGTTCATTTTTGTCTTTAGGAAGGATGGCCTTCAATCGCCGGACCAGGTCGCGGCGCGTCAGGAGCACCCGCCGCTTGCAGATGACGCATTCCAGGCCGATATCTGCCCCCAGGCGGACGACGATCCACTCGTAGGAACCGCAGGGGTGCGGTTTGCGCAGGCGGACGCGGTCACCGAGCTTGAGATCGGGAAGCACGAGCAGGATTATACCGCGAGAGAAAAACAGCAATACAGCGTATGTTTGAGGTTATGCGAATCAACTATTACACAATAATAGGGTGAGAGCAATTCTCGGGTGCTTAGAAAGTACAACTCGCTGATTGATCAAAGGCCGTCCGCTTTGCCACGTGGCTCACTGGGGCGACGGTGAGAATACCCCATCGAATTGATGGATTGCGTGACGCGTATCCGGAATGCGACGCACTAGCTCATCGAATGGATCGATGAGCAATATTCCGAAGCAGTTTCGGTTAACATCGTGCGTGCGGTCATCCTTCTGAATAAAGCGGAGCTTATTCCTATCATACTGAAAGGAAAGAAAAGTAGGTTGCCTGAGGTATTCCAGAGACAGTCTTTTTAATTCATTCGGCTAACCGTGGTATGGCTTTGGCGGATTCGGAATTATCAATTCTCATTAAACCAACAAAAACTAGATAAATGTACTTGAAACCTTTTTCAAAGTATTTATACTTTAATTATCCGGCGTTGCCGGGCTCGAATTGATGCGGAATTGCATAAGGTAGTGAAGGTTATTTCAAGCGGAAAATGCTTTTTAATTTTCTCCATGGTTTTGCAATAATCATGGAAAGAAAGTAAATCAATTCGAGCACCCAACTGGCCTATGCAGGCTAATTCACCAAAGGAAAGGACGGCAAGACAATGACGAAGAGACTAGAAGGAAAAGTAGCTATAGTGACAGGATCCGGACAGGGCGTTGGTAGAGGGATCGCCATCGTTCTGGCTCGAGAGGGGGCTAAAGTGGTAACCAACAACCGCAAACCGCGTTCAAGTAACGTGAAAGACTTCAACGCAGCAATAGACCCAAATATGAGCGAAGTTGATAGACAAAAACTTTTCTCTCTACAGGGTGATGCAGAGAGCACCGCTAACAAGATCATCGCGGAAGGTGGTGAGGCAGTTTCTTTCTATGGAAATGTGGCTGACTTTGACACGGCTGGCAAGCTCATTCAAAAAGCAATCGATGCATTTGGAAGGATTGACATCTTGGTCAACAACGCCGCAGGTCTAGGAACTGGTGCATTGGCAACTTCAACTGAAGCAGACTGGGATTACCTGACGGTACCCAAGCTCAAGGGTGCATTTAACTGCATTAGACATGCTGTTCCATACATGATAAAGCAGAAGTTCGGACGTATTGTGAATGTAGCTTCCGACGCTTGGGTAGGAATGGCCGGAATCAGTGCGTACAGTGCTGCAAATGCAGGGCTTGTCGGTCTGACCAAGGCGACCGCGAAGGAATTGTACAAGTTGGGCGTGACAGTAAATGCCATCTGCCCCCAGGCAGCGTCACCCGGTCATTTTGTTGAATTCAATGCTATGTTCAAGAAATTGAAGGCTCTTGGGGTGAAGATTGACCCAGAAAGAATGAAAAAAGTCGAAGATGACCATGGACCAGCTGAGAATATGGCACCATTTGTAGCCTATTTGGCTACCGAAGAAGCCACCTACATCAGCGCATCAGTTTTTTCGATAACCGCTTCCGGACGGGTAACCCTTTACTCGGATCCTGCGCCGACCCAAACGATAAGGAAAGACGATAGCCCATGGACTGTGGAAGAGTTGATCAAGGTGGCCCCAGAGAAACTCCTGAAAAACTATGTGTCCATCGCCACGATTAGCGATTTTGCTTAACTTATAATGTATTGTCGGCTTCGCCACGAATTCTAGCTTACAAGGGGGGATCGTCGTCCTTAACGGCATGGCAGTCGCGGTAGCCCAAACATCTTGTAAGAACGTCCGGTCTCCTTAAGGAACCGGGCGTTCGCTTGAATTGCATCCGCAATTCAGAAATATAGCGAGAGAAAGCCGTACGCCGAATCATCCTCAAGGAAGTTTCTTAAGCAAAATGGTCAAGTTGGTGGTGGTAGAAGCACTGGTTGTGTCGCGTCAATCCCGGCCTGGCACGATCACACTGATCTTCAGGTAATTACAATTGCACAAAATTCTTTATCAACTGTGTCAATTCCTCGGGAGACTCCGGGCAATTCGTATTCAGCCATTTTCTAATGATCCCCCTAAACCCCCAGTTGAAGTATTCAAATCGATACCGTAATTCGTTTTTAATTGTGTCCGTTTTTTTTCTCATCGCCGGCTCTATTTCATTCTCCCATTGGGCAGCAAGCTCGCGGTCAATTATATTTAGGCCATTGAAATCATTCAGAAGGATCCTATAAAAGTGTGCTTGCTCATGTATGTAAATGATCAACTGTTCCAGACCTTTTTCGGTAAGCGGCCTGAAAATTCCGCTATTGGGATCCACGGCCAACTTGCGGATCCCCTGCTGCATTTCCACATTAATATTTTGCATTAAATCGTAAATATTGTCATAGTGCGTATAAAAGGTTGTTCGGTTGATTTTTGCCTCCCGACAAATCTCCTTAACCGTGATCTGATTGATGGGTTTGCCGCATAGCTTATCAAGCAGGATTATTTTAATTTTATCCTGTGTTTTCAGTGTCCGTAGATTGTCCTTCGTGTTCATATGACTACCTGCCATATAACATAAATCTTATTCGAAAATAATGAATACATTATCTCAATAAAGTAATTTTAATTGATTTAATAAGACAACAGTTGTTGTAATATTACTCAATATAGAAAAAAGAGGGGTGTTGCGCCATAATAAGCTGCGTTGATCGAATAATCCGGCAAGGATTGTGGTTTAGAAACATAATTTATCACAGATGATCATGCCCCGAAAAAGATGGGGCTGTCCCAAAAGCAAATAGAACAGCCCTGATTTGGTGAATTTTATTTAGATATAAATCTAATTTTTGTGCAGTTCTAGTGTAATTTGATAATCTTATTGGTTTCTTTTTTCCACCATTATTTATTTTCAATGTATCCATCCAAATATGCATACTCTTCCAATGGCATCGCCAAATTCCAGAATGAGAGCTTCAACAATGGCCTCGGTAGCACTGCGGTGTCCGCCGCCGGTATCGGAGAAAAGGAAGAGGATGTGGGGTTTTTTAGGCGGATTGTTCATTTTTGTCTTTAGGAAGGATGGCCTTCAATCGCCGGACCAGGTCGCGGCGCGTCAGGAGCACCCGCCGCTTGCAGACGATGCATTCCAGGCCGATATCTGCCCCCAGGCGGACGACGATCCACTCGTAGGAACCGCAGGGGTGCGGTTTGCGCAGGCGGACATGGTCGTTGATCTGGATGTCGGGGAGCATGAGGGGGATTATACCGCAGGGAAACAACCAGTCAGTGAATTTATGATAAACTAACCCAGAACGGTATTTTCCCGGAGAGAGAATTATGCCCACTCACGAAACCTATGCGGTCGAAATTGCCGGTTTGAAGCGAGACCTTAGATTGTTCGAGGTCAAACCCGGCTTGAAGATTGCCATCCTCAACATCCTCGGCGATACTGAACTGGTCCAGGCCTGCGCTAAGGCCCTGGGGAAGGGACTCAGGTCAGTTAAATTCGATGTCCTGGTGACGGCGGAGGCCAAGTCCATCCCGCTGGCGTACGCGCTTTCGGTGGAAACGAAGAAACCTTACATTGTCTTGCGCAAGGCGTACAAGCCTTACATGGGCGCAGCCCTGATCGCCGAGACGCTTTCCATCACCACTGGCGAGCCGCAGACCCTGATCATGGACGAAAAAGACCAATCACTGGTAAAGGGCAAGCGCGCCGTGATCGTGGACGACGTGATCAGCACCGGCTCGACGCTGCAAGGCAGGAGGATGATCATGGTAAAGGCGGGCGCGGAGGTTGTCTGCGAGGCGGCCATCATGACCGAGGGCGAACGCGCCCAGTGGGAACAAGTCATCGCCCTGGGGCATTTGCCGTTGTTTACAGGGTAGGTTTTTTTGAAAGATTTTTAGACCCTAAAGGTCTCCAAGACCTTTAGGGTCTTTTACACTTCAGAACCAGTGCTTGTTTCTCTGCCCGTGTCATTTCCTTGATGCGACTCTCCCGCCTCATCGCGCTGCCACGGTCCGGCTGCTCTTCCACGTATACCAACTTCACTGGCCGGCGCGTGCGCGTGTAGCGCGCCCCGCGCCCGGCATTGTGCTGGCATTCGCGGCGGACGGGATCGGCGCTCCAGCCGGTGTAATAGGTGCCGTCGGCGCATTCCAGGATGTAGCAAAAGTATCGCATAGCGCGGCTTCGAGCCTCAACCAATTCACCTGTCATTGCGAGGAGCGTTCCCTTCGAAGAACACTCAGGGCATGCTTGGCGACGAGGCAATCTCCTTTTCGTTGTCGGAGATTGCTTCGCCAAGTGCGCTCGCAATGACACCTATCGTAACTATTTCTTTTTCTCTTCACTTCTGCGCTTCGGCTCGAAGAGCTTGCTCAAGATACCAAGCTGCTGCTTCCATATCCTGCTGGTGGGCATTTCGGATCTGCCGCGCTCGACTGAGAGCCAATCGCCTGCGCTGCGTTCTTGCCACCACTTCAGTTGCCCTTCGCGGGCAGTTTCAAGATGGCTTTTTAGATCATCAGCATCTTCCTGGGCAATGTCAGTACGCAGGGCGGTGAGATTAGCGATCAGTTGATCGAGCAGGCGGACGACGTTCTCGCGGTTGTGCAGGGCAGCTTCCCGCAGCGCGGCAGCTCCATCCTGGAAGATGGTTTGATCCGTGGCGCTGGCGAAAGGACGCCCGGTCACTTTGCGGATGTCCGGCCAGCCGGGTTGGCCCGTGAGCGTGTTGACCAGGGCTGCCGCGCTCAACTGCGGCAGGAGGTGCGCTGAGGCCATCATGCCGTCCACTTCAGCCAGGTCAACGAAGAAGGGCTGCGCGCCCAGCAAGGTCGCAAGGTCGGCGGCTAGTTTGACCGCCTCGCCTGCCGTCCCAGAAGGCGCAGCGATGGCCATCAAGCCTTTCTGGAAGAGATCAGCGCGGGCCGCCTCGATCCCCTGGGCTTGCTCGTGAAGATAGAGCGGGTTGAACACCGGCGTGAGCCCGACGTAATGCCGCTTCTCCGGAAGCAATTCCTCCGCCCAGGCAGCCACGGTCGCTTTGGCTGGCGCGGTATCCATGACCACCGCGTCAACTTTTAGATCCTGGGCAATGATTTTTATCGTCGCGTGGATTTGATCCAGCGGAAGGGCTAGAAAGATAATATCGGCTTTGGCCACAGCAGAAGGTAGGTTATATTGCACTTTGTCAATGGCGCCCAGCTTCAACGCCTTCTGGGCAATGCCGGGCTGGATATCGTTGCCGAGGCGCGTCACCTGGTCGGTGTGCGCGGCCAGTGCCAGCCCGACCGAAGTCCCGACCTGTCCCAGGCCGATGATGGTAATTTGAACGGTCATGATTTCCTCTTCTTATGGGTTTCCAGCCCCTAAAGGTCTCGGAGACCTTTAGGGGCTACCCGTTAATTCGAATCATCCGCGCTTTGCAGGGCGCGCAGCAATCGATCTTCCGAAGAACGAGGCTTTTCCAGCGGCACATCCTGGTGACGGCGGATCAGGTTGACGGTCAATGTGGAGGCTCCTACACGTGATGCCAGGTCCGCGCCCCACTCGGCGTGGCGTTCCGCGACGACGAACGGGCGACGAAAATCCCGCCGCGTTCCTTTCCCCCAACGGGAAGCGAGGTGCTGGAAGAACTTCTTGCCCAGCACGATCATGGCGCGCTCCAGCGGTGAAAGCGGACACAAGATCTTACCCACATCATGCAGGAGAGCAGCCGTGAGCAGGTCGGGGTGATCCTGTCTCTCGTCTTTCAGCCGCTGCACGACCAGGGATGCGTGCCACTGCTCTGAAGGCTGCATCTGGCGGAATAAGGCTATCTGTGAGGGGGAAAGGTAAGGGGAGATTTGCCCTGTATCCACGACGCGGGCGGGTGTCCGCAGGGCGCGCCAGAACTGGTTGACACGATAAGTCAGGCGGTAAATTTGGATCACAGCGTTGTCAGTGTCATTGCGAGCGCATTTTGCGCCTGTCCTGGCCGGACAGGCCAGGGAAACAATCCCCGACTCGCGAAGAGATTGCTTCGTCGGCCCTATGGGCCTCCTCGCATTGACAGGTTTTTGGGATTATGGTCGCTGCATTTCAGCGACCATTATAACATGTGATAGAATCTGGAGAGCCGGGGACGCCGACCCCGGCCCTCTGTTGAAAGGAGGAGAAGAGAAATCGCCTTACGCTCCAATATTACCATTATGGTCTTTAATGTACTTGACGCTTAGCCTACGCTTACCCTACGCTTGTCTGACAATTCTGTAATGAAATTTTAAGCTTAATTCTGCTTTTGGAGTGCGAAATCTCCTGATTTTGGCCGAAGTTTACTTGCCCTGCCTGCACCTGTGACGCCCTGGCCTGGCTGCCACCGTTCGTGCCGCAAGCAACGGCGGCACGCCGGTGCGAGACAGCAGGACAGGCAGGCACAGATGGCGGGCAAGGCCAGGGGAGACTTCGGACTCCGAGCTTCCTACGGAGAAATCATGGCTTCTTTTGCAATCGAAACAGAAAACCTGGGGCGGATTTACAAGATACGCGGCAGTAAAAAAGAGAAGAAAATCCGCAAAGAACTTGTCGCCCTGCAGGAGGTCAACCTCCAGATCGAACAGGGCGAACTCTTCGGCTTGCTCGGCCCCAACGGCGCGGGCAAGACCACGCTCATCAAGGTGCTGGTCACGCTGCTTGCCCCGACCTCGGGCCGGGCGCGCGTGGCCGGCTTCGATGTGGTTGACCAGCCGCAACTCATCCGCCCGCGCATCAACATGGTCTCTGGCGGCGAGTCTTCGGGTTACGGCCTGCTGACCGTGCGCGAGAACCTGTGGATGTTCTCGCAGTTCTACGGCCTCTCCTCGAAGGAGGCCAACCGGCGCATCGAAGAGTTGCTCACCATGGTCGGCATCGCGGACCGCATGCACACGAAATCTTCGGACCTCTCGACCGGCCTGCGCCAGAAGATGAACATCGTGCGCGGCTTCCTGACCGACCCGGAAGTACTGTTCCTCGACGAGCCGACCCTCGGCCTGGACGTGGGCGCTTCGCGCGACGTGCGTCGCTTCATCCGCCAATGGCTGGAGGAGGATGGCTCCCGCACGCTACTGCTGACCACACACTACATGGTCGAGGCGGATGAGCTGTGTGACCGCGTGGCCATCATCAACCAGGGACGCGTGCTGGCTTGCGACAAGCCGTCGGTGCTCAAGCAACGCTTGCAACGCGACGCCATCTTCGAGATCGAGACCAGTCCGCTGAACGGGCTGTCAGCCGAGGCTTTGGAGAGCCTGCCCGAGGTCCGCAAAGCATCGCTCTCCGAGACGGACAGTGGCGCAAAGCTGGACCTGATCCTGGTCGAGGAGGCCGCCCTGGCAGGCGTCATCAACATCTTGACCCAGAAAAATATTCGCATCTTGAAGTTCAGTAAGCGCGAGCCAACCCTGGAAGATGTCTTCGTTGACCTGGTTGGGCGCAGCATGGAAGAAGTGGAAACAGTAGGGAAAGATGAGTAGCAGTTCGTCTCTTGCCCAACATCCAGGCAAGGTCACAGGCTGGCGGCTGTTCCTGAAGACCATCATCGCCCGCGCCTATCCGCGCGTCATCGGGCAGCAGCGGGATACCTCGTGGATGCTGTTCGACATGCTGATGCCGATGGGCGGAGTCATTGCTTACGTGCTGGTCTACCGCGCCATCGGCGCGCCGGAGGAATACGTCGGCTTCGTAGTGATGGGCGGGGCGATGACTGCCTTTTGGTTGAACATCCTGTGGAGCATGTCCAGCCAGTTGTACTGGGAGAAGGAGACCGGCAACCTGGCGCTTTACATCATGTCCCCGAATTCGATGATGGCCGTACTGCTGGGTATGGCGCTGGGCGGGATGCTCGCCAGCACCCTGCGCGCCCTGGTTGTGACGATACTCGGCTCGTTGATATTCCACGTCCAGTACGAGGTAGTCAGTTTCTTGCAGTTGTTCACCGTCTTTCTGCTGGCGATGATTGCCCTGTACGGGATGGGCATGATGCTGGCCTCGCTGTTTCTTCTGCTCGGACGCGAAGCCTGGCACATGGCGAACCTGGCGCAGGAACCCATCTACCTGGTTTCGGGCTTCTACTTCCCGATCAAATCCTTCCCCTTCTGGGTGGCGGCCGCCGCCTCGATCATCCCGCTTACCCTGGGCATGGACGCCATGCGCCAGTTGGTTTTCCCCTCCAGCTTCAGTCTCGGCTTCCTGACCGTCAGCACCGAAATTGGAATCCTGCTGGGACTGTCGGCGGTGTTCATCATCGCGGCAAAATTGCTGCTGGCATATATGGAAAAACTGGCGATCCGCGAGGGGAGGCTGACGGAGGCGCGGCGGTAGTTTTTTTACGTTTCACGTATCACGTTTTACGTAAAAACGCAATTTTGGAGAAACAATGAATCGCTCCGAATCCTGGCGCTCTTTCAAAATAGCCACCTGGCTCGGCTGGCAGATTGAGTCGAACTGGACTGACCCATTTCTCTTTGCAGTCTATTCGATCGTCAAACCGCTGGCGGGCGCATCCATTCTGGTGGTGATGTACGGCATCATCACGCACAGCAATTTCACCAACCCGATGTTCCCGTACATTTATCTAGGCAACGCCTTTTACATCTACGTTGGAGCGGTGATGACGGGCGTCTCGTGGGCGGTGGTGGATGACCGCGAGCATTACAAGACGCTCAAATACATGTACATCGCCCCCATCCGTATCCCGCTCTACCTGCTCGGACGCGGGGTGGCGCGCTTCATCACCGGCTCGATTGCGGTCTTCATCACGGTCACGGCGGGGGTGCTGTTCCTGCACGTACCGCTCGACCCGCTGCAGGCGGACTGGCCGCTCTTCTTCCTGACGCTCTTCCTGGGCGTGGTCATGCTGGCGTTGATGGGACTGCTGCTGGCGGGCGTGACCCTGCTCATCGTCCGGCACGAGGGCTTCATCGGCGAGGCGACCGCCGGCGCGCTGTACATTTTCAGCGGCGCGGTCTTTCCGCTGGATGTTCTTCCGGCCTGGTTGAGACCGGTCGGCTTCGCCATGCCGACAACGTACTGGCTGGAACTTTTGCGCCGTTCGCTGGTGGGCGGGGTGGCGCAGGCTTTCCCGACCCTATCCGGCTTCAGCAACGGACAGTTGATCGGCATCCTGGTCGGACTCTCGCTGCTATTCGGCATCGTGTCCATCTTCACCTTTCGTTTCTGCGACCGCCGGGCGCGCGAACACGGCCTGATTGACCGGACGACGAATTATTAGCCCCTCCCCCGGCCCCTCCCCATTTTAGCCCCCCTCTGTCCCCCAATTTCTGAACTTCAAAATAGGGGGATGTAAGGGGAGTGGGGAGGGGCAACGGGGTGGGGATAGAGGTAGGAGAAAGCCATGAACCAGAAACCATCCTTCTACATAGGTGAACTTAAAGGCACACCCCTCGGCAATCTGTGGTTGGCGGTATCAGACCTCGGGCTGGTCGCGGTGGAATGGAGCCAGTCCCAGGTTGAATTCGAGGCCTACTTGACCAAACGTTTCAAGCGGCGTGTGGAGCACGACCCCGACAAAGTGAGAGATCCCACCAGAGAATTAAGCGAATACCTGACTGGAAGACGCCACCTATTTACCATCTCGATTGATTGGTCGGTCATGCGGCCTTTTCAGCAAGCCGCGCTGCAGGCGACCTTTACCATCCCCTATGGCGAGACGCGCACTTACGGCGAGTTGGCTGCCCAGATCGGGCGTCCACGCGCGGCGCGCGCCGTCGGCCGCGCCGAAGCAACCAATCCCATGCCGCTGGTCATCCCCTGTCACCG
>JALHUM010000281.1 GCA_022865905.1 Anaerolineales bacterium
CACATCCCCCGCCCCCAGTTTATTGGAATGATACTACATGAGGCTTTTTCAACACATTAATCAAGAGGAGAATGTATGAACAAAAGAAACCGTACGCAACTCGCCCTCGGCCTGATCCTCATCCTGGTAGCGGCCTGGCTTGTGGTGGCCAAGTTTCGTCCCGACCTGGCTGCATGGCTGACGCTCACCTTCGACTGGCCGATGTGGGTCATCTTCGCTGGGGGCATCATCCTGCTGATCGGCCTACTAACCGGCGCAGCGGGGATGGCTGTCCCGGCTTGCATCGTGGCTGGCATCGGCGGCATCCTTTACTACCAAAACACCACCGGCAACTGGGAATCATGGGCTTACATGTGGGCATTGATCCCTGGCTTTGTGGGACTTGGCACGCTGCTCTCCGGTCTGTTGGGCGGCAATTTCAGGCAGGAGGCGCGCCATGGGCTGAACCTACTGGTCGTCAGCGCGGTGCTGTTCCTCATCTTTACTGCCATCTTCGGCGGATTGGGGATCTTTGGCCCCTATCAAGAATACGCCCTGGCCGGGGTGCTCTTCCTGTTTGGTCTGTGGCTCATCCTGCGCGGCCTGCTGCGCAAACGCCAATAGGAGGCTGTTATGCGTCGCAATTACCTGTTCTGGGGTAGTGTTCTTATTTTGCTCAGCGCTTTGTTCTTGCTGAAAGCCCTGGGCATCACCAACGACGTCTGGGGCTATTTCTGGCTGCTGGCGGTGGGGTTGCTGGGAGCGTGGTTCATCGTCCGGGCGATTTGGCGCCCCACGGGCGAAGAAGGCGAGCATGTAGCAATCGAATTGAAAGACGCGCAACAGGCCAGCCTGCGTCTCAACCATGGAGCTGGGCGGTTACGCGTCGGTGCCGGAGCGGGAGCAGGGATGCTCCTTTCAGGGAAGTTCGGCTACGGACTGGACTACAAGACCGAGATGGTCGGCGACAAGCTTGAGGTGCGCATGCGTTCAGCGGCCAACTTCGGACCCTTCATCGGCGAGGGTTTCGACTGGAATCTCGACCTGACCCGCGACATTCCGATCTCCCTGACTATCAACACCGGAGCCAGCGAGTCCAGGATTGACCTGAGCGAGCTGCGCGTCCCATACCTGAAGCTGGAGACCGGCGCCAGTTCCACCACGCTGACCCTGCCGGCCCAGGCCGGGAACACACTGGCGGAGATCAACGCCGGGTTTGCTTCGGTGGATATCCGCGTGCCCGAGGGCGTGGCGGCGCGCATCCGCATCAAAGAGGGGCTTTCTGCCCGCAGGATCAACAGCGCCCGTTTCCCGCGCCTGGAGAGCAACGTTTACCAATCGCCTGATTACGACCAGGTGGCCAACCGCGTTGAGTTGAACATCGAGGCCGGCGTCGGCTCGATCAGCATTCAATAGGAGAACAATATGAAACGCATTGACTTTCGCATCGTGATCGGCATCTTGCTCATTTTGGGCAGCATTTTGGGACTGCTTGAAAAGTTTGGGTTAATTCAGCGCGGCTGGGACCTGTTCTGGGGAACCATCCTGGGGCTGGCCGGTATCGCCTTCCTGTATGTCTTCGTAACCAACCGGTCACAATGGTGGGCGGCCATTCCAGGTTTCACCCTGCTCGGTATGTCCGCTTCTTCCTTCCTGCTGGATCAGCTTGGCTGGGGCGGCTTGACCTTTTTGGGCGGGATCGGCCTGGGCTTCTGGGCTATCTATTTGACCAGCCGCGAGCGCTGGTGGGCGATCATCCCCGGCGGTGTGTTGATCACGCTTGGCTGCGTCTCCGTCCTTTCGGACGCATTTGGGATCCTCAACACCGGCGGCGTGTTCTTCATCGGCCTGGGGCTGACTTTCCTCCTGGTGGCGCTTCTGCCCGGCACGGGGAAGTCGAGTTGGGCGTTCTTCCCAGCCACTGCTCTCATCATCTTGGGTATCTTGCTGGGTACGCCCTTCAAAGGCGTCATGGATTACGTCTGGATCGCGGCGCTCTTCGTGGGCGGCGCGGCGTTGATCTGGCAATACTTCCGCGCCAAGTAATCCCGGATACAATCCACAAAAAGGCCCGGTTTCCCAGCGCAACCGGGTCTCTTTTATTCATTCAGAAGATTCGCGCCGATAAACTCGGCGAGCCGACGGGATTCGGTTTCGATCTTATCAATCAGCGCGGCTGCGTCCGTCACATCTCCTTGCCTGGTCCTCTGCTCCAACTCGGCTGCCAGGGAGGAGACGATATTTGCGCTGAAGTTGGCCGATAATCCTTTCAGGCTGTGGGCATGGCGGTTGAGACTCGTCACATCTCCAGCCTGTAAGGTGGTTTTCATAATCTCGATCCGCGCGGAGAGATGTTGGATGAACTCCCGGCACATTTCCACAAGAAAATTGCGATCATTGTTGAAGCGCGGCAAGGCAGTTTCGATATTCATTGGGAGGCTATCGTTCTTTTCCCCGGCTGCTGGCATCCCATTCGAGCGGGGCGCGGAGGCGGCTGTGTCGCTGAACAGGATCACGTCGCGCCGAGTTTCGGCGGCGGCTCCCGCCTCTTCCTCCTTACCTCGCACCCAGCGGTCAATGGCAGTGATCAACGCCTGCGGCTGGAGCGGCTTGGAGACGTAATCATCCATGCCGGCTTCGATACACCGCTCCCGGTCGCCTTTCAAGGCATGAGCCGTCATCGCAATGATCGGGATGTGTCCCTTGCCAGTCTCCCATTGCCGGATGCGGCGCGTGGCTTCGAAGCCATCCATGATAGGCATTTGCACATCCATGAGCACAGCGTTGTACTGCTCCTTCTGGACCTTCTCGAGGACTTGTTCGCCATTCTCGACGGCATCAACGGAATATCCGGCCTTTTGCAGCAAGATGATGGCCAGCTTCTGGTTGATGGCATTATCTTCAGCCAGCAGGATGCGCAGACCCTGGCGTTTCTGCTCTGCGAGGGTATGGCGCGTGATCAGTCGGCCGGTTCCACCTTTTGGAGGCTTGTAGCCCATGACGGCGATGATGGCTTCCGAAAGCATTTTCTGCTTGACCGGTTTATGTAGATAGGCCGAGCAGCCCAGCGCTTCCAAACGTTTGACATCGCCGCGCTCGCCCATGGAAGTCAAAATGATGATCTTGATATCCTGGCTGGTCGGGTCGCTCTTGATGGCGCGCGCCGTCTGCTCGCCATCCATGCCAGGCATTTGCATATCCAACAGGATCAGTTGGTAAGGGTCTTTGGCGCGATGTGCAGCTCGCAGCATCTCCAATCCTTGAGGGCCGCTCTCGGCAACAGAAACCCGGCAACCGAAACCCGTCAGGATCTTGGTCAGGATCATGCGGCTGGTAGCATTGTCATCAATGCAAAGGATGTTCAGATTGAGTAAATCCACCGGCGTTGGCGGCTGTTCGACGATTTCCTCCACCTGTTTCTCGAACTCCATCTCGAACCAAAACGTACTTCCTTTTCCTAGTTCACTTTCTACTCCGACTTTTCCTCCCATGGCCTCAACCAATTGCTTGGAAATGGTCAGGCCGAGGCCGGTGCCACCGTACCTGCGCGTGGTCGAGCCGTCCACCTGGGTGAAGCGCTCGAAGACCGCCGCTTGCCGCTCCTGTGGAATGCCAATGCCAGTATCCTCCACCGAGAAGTGAATAGTGGCATGTGTTTCAGTCTCGGTGACAGGTTCAGCACGGATGACAATCTCGCCCTGCTCGGTGAACTTGATGGCATTCCCCACCATGTTGACCAGGATCTGCCGCAGCCGGCCCGGATCGCCGCGTAATTCGGAATAGACATCCGAGTGGATCAGGCAGGCCATTTCCAGACCCTTTTCCTGGGCGCGCCTAGCCAGAGTGTAGGCCACGTCCTCGACCGAGTTTCGCAAGTCGAAGTCAATGACTTCGAAGTCCAGGCGCCTGGCTTCGATCTTCGAGAAATCCAGGATGTCATTCAGGACGATAAGCAGCGCGTCAGCACTTTGGAGAGAGGTGGTGAGGTAATCGCGCTGTTCAGGGGTGAGGGGGGTGTCCAGCGCCAATTCCAGCATCCCGATCACGCCGTTCATCGGCGTGCGGATCTCGTGGCTTATGTTTGCAAGGAACTCGCTCTTGGCGCGGCTGGCCTCTTCAGCCTCCCGGCGAGCGCGCATCAAATCCGAAATATCGTGGTAGATACCCAGCGCGCCCACCCTTTCCCCCTCCACGACCACAGGCACGCCGAAGATCTCGACGTCCACCGGCGAACCGTCCTTGCGGCGGCGCTTGAAGCTGCCATGCACCAGGCCGGTCATGGCCTGCTTGGTAAAGGCGGTCGCCTCATCAAAAGTATCCGGCGTTGCAACCAGCGAGTCGATGTCTTTCCCAACGACCTCCCGCGAGGTGTACCCGTAAAGCTGCTCGAAGGCCGGGTTGCAGGATTGGATCTTCTCATTGTTGTCCAACACGATGATGGCGGCCGGGCTATTCAACACCAAGGCTTCGAAGAATTGTTTCTGGCGAATCACCTCGGCTTCGGCCCGCTTGCGGGCGGTCATGTCGTGGAGGATGTACAGCCTCCGCGCAGCCATTCCCTCCATCTCGATAGGATAGATTGAAACATCATAATAACCCACCAGGCAGGGGAAGGTCATTTCACCGCTCTGCCTGTTCCAGCCAGCTTCGCTTTCGCTGCAACCAAACAACATCCGCGTGAGAGGTTGACCGAGGATCTCCTGGTACGCCATGCCCAATTGTTTCGTCACAGTCTGGTTGCAGCGGACGATCAGGTCCTTATCGTCCGTCAGGATCATCGGGTCTGTAACGGCGTCGAAGGTGGTCTCCCATTCCTTCTTCGCATGGCTGATGAGCATCTCCGTCTGGCGGCGCTCATCCACTTCGCGTTGAAGTTCCTGGTTGGCCCGCACCAGTTCCGAGGTCCGCTGCGCAATCGTTTGCTCCAGGCTAGCATTAAAACGGATGAGACGCTCCTCGCGCGAACCGTTAAACCCAAAAGCCAATCCCAGGAACAGAGGCAGCGTGTCAATGATCCATAGCAGCGGATGGTTTTTCTGAGCCAGGAACAATGCCCGAAGATCGAGCGAGGTCTGGTCAACGAAGGTTTGTAAGATTGTGCCAAAGATGAGAAAAATCGTCCCGATCAAGGCACCAACGAGGGTGAACTTGAACGTGGGAGAAAGACCAGTGAATCTTTTCATGGGAGACTCCATGGGCTATGAAGCGAGCAATCCGGTATACGTACAGGTATTTCAGCCTCGCGATAATTTAGTTTAGCACAAAACGGCAGATATATGGCACCCATCCCCCAAAAAACCGCAGAATCTCCTATCCTAACTCGGACAAGCCGAAGCCAAAGAGGTTAACCACAGAGCGCACAGAGCCCATAGAGAAAAACATTAATAATCTCAGTGATCTCTATGTTCTCTGCCTGCACTGTGCGCAGGCACACGTGTGGTGAGATTTCTTGCACAAAAAACAAGAATATCACTGAGGGTATTAGACGCTCCAAGAGAGGCAGATGAGGGTTAGACTGCTTCTACCTGTTCGATATCCGGAAAAAACTGCCGCACAGTCCCCTCCACCCAGCCGTGCAGCGTGGCGGGGGAAAGTGGACAACCCAGGCAAGCTCCACCCAGCCTCACCTTCAGGACTTTCCCATTAAAGGCTACAAATTCTACCGACCCGCCGTGGAAATGCTCGATATACGCACTCAGTTGTTCGATCAAACCTGTCATTTGCATTTCTTGTGAAAGGGGTTTCGTTTCTGCCATTCTTCCAACCTCCTTGAACCCTTTCGGGGAACTGACCGGTTGGCGGACACCTCTTGCCAGCATGGATGTCACCTGCGTCCGCCTACTCTGCCAGCGTTCGGAGATCACGTTCGCCAGGCAGTCGAGGATGACTTTCCCGACCCCAGGATGCTTTTCACATATGGATCGTAAATCTTTGCCGCGTACTTGCAGAACTTCACAATCTGTCGTGCACATCGCGCCGGAAGTATAGTCCACATTTCCCAAGGCTGCCGACCAGCCGAAAACGCCGCCTGGTTGCACACGCGTCACGATCATCATTGGCCCGTCATCCGGCTTGTAGCGGATGAGCACCTCGCCCTTCACCACGAGATAAAGAAATTCGGCGATGTCTCCCTGCTCGAAGACGATGGTACTGGCAGGATAAAACTGTGAGTTGAAATAAGGCATCAGCAACTTTATATCTGCCGTGCTCAAGCCTTCAAAGAAAGCCAATTCTTCCATTACATCAACTATCATTGCATGGATATTATTCTCACCTCCCCACCCTTTCAAGTGGCGAACATCCTAAATTAAGTGACATTTGTCCCTCATTTGAACTCATTATGTCATAGGCATCGGGTATACTCTATCTCTGCAACTTTTGATTATGGAAAACATCTAATGATTGAGAAAACGCCGCCAGAACTCTCCCTTGATGCCCTAAAGTCCGGAGATAGAGAGGAATTCGCCAGGCTTGTGGATGTCTACTCTGGGCCGATATACCGGTTGGCGATAAAAATGCTCGGCGACCAACAAGACGCCGAGGACGTGCTCCAAAATACCTTCCTCAATGCGTTCAAGCACATCCGCAGCTTTGAGGAACGTTCCAGCCTGGCCACCTGGCTTTATCGCATCGCCGCCAACGAAGCCCTGATGATGATTCGTAAGCAGCGGCCCGAAACGACCCTGACGGATACCAGCCTGGAAGACGATGAAGGCGAGGATTATTCCCCGGTCCAATTCGTGGACTGGTGCTGTCTGCCCGAGGATGAATTGCTCTCCTCCGAAGCCAGGAACCGCCTCGACCAGGCCATTCAGCGCCTACCGGAGAGACTGCGCATCGTCTTCATCCTGCGCGACCTCGAGGGCTTATCCATCGAGGAAACCAGCCAGGCGCTCGACCTGAGCCAGACTGCCGTGAAGACCCGCCTGCTGCGAGCGCGCCTGAACCTGCGCGAGCAACTCAGCAGCTACTACGGCGAAAGCCTCCAGGATAGGAGTAAGCAGAAATGATAAAATCAGCGGAATGCAAATCTTTATTGGAATCGCTTTCAGACTACGTGGACGGAACGCTCAACGAAGAGTCGTGCGAGGAAATCCAGCGGCACATTGACGAGTGCCAGAATTGTCACATCGTGGTGGACACGATGCGAAAGACTGTCTACCTCTACCATGCCACTGCCAACGAGCCGGCTGATGTCCCGCCGAACGTGCGTGACCGTCTCTTCCGCAGCCTGAATCTGGAAAATTATCTCAAGTATTAGGAGTTACTTCTTAAAAAAAAGTGGGGTATGAGGGTTGG
>JALHUM010000282.1 GCA_022865905.1 Anaerolineales bacterium
GACCGGAAAGCGGCGATATAAGCCTGCGCCGCCTCGTTCCAGGAGACAATGCGCCCCAGGGCAGTCTCCACTGTCGTTGCCCGTTCTAGCAGATGGCTGGCGGCGCGGGTGCGGGCCTCTTCGTCGGGGAAGATCAGAACCTGGAGGATGCGGGTCAGGTCACCGGTCAGCGGCAAGGAACCGTGTTGGAGTACACCCTCCTTCCGCCGCGCCTGCGCCGAGCCAACTATCTTCTTCCCGCGAACGGTGATCTCGTAGCTCGAAGGCACCTCGAAGCAGACCGGGTTGACGTTCCCGGCGCGCGAGGCAGCCGGGCGTTCCTTCATCTCCACCGGCAGGCCAAGCCGGCGCAAGGCGGCCAGCAAAGCTCCCGCCAGGCGGTTGTAGGATTCGAGCAACGCGCCGGCCAGGCGAGGCTCGTACACTGGCGCGATGACCGAATAGGTCAGCTCGTCGGTGTGCAGGATGGCGCGCCCGCCGGTCGGGCGGCGGACAAGCTCCCAGCCGCGTTCTTTCAGGCGCGGAATATCAACATCGGAAAATGGCTGGGCGTAGCCGAGAGAGAGACAGGGCGGCTGCCAGGCGTACAGGCGCAGCGCGGGGAGCGAATCGCCGCGCCCGACGGATTCGAGCAGCGCCTCGTCCACGGCCATGTTCCATGCGCCGCGGGAGGGAGGGGTGAGGAGCAGACGCCAGGTATCCATCAAGATTGCCTTGTGGGATGACGGGGATATTTTACTCAATAAATTGAATGCAACCAGGGTGAATCTTTTACTTGCTTGAATACCCGCTTTGTGCTAGACTTCTTATGCAGTAGTGACTCACTTGCGCTTAGAGGGGGGCTGCACCCCCCGATTTTCTTGGAGAAAGCCGTAAAGTGGGAGCACAGCCTCACAAGCGCTAGATTACGTCACTCCGTGTGGTAGTTGTTTTCCGAGGGAGTAGCTATGGCCAAGAAAATTTTATTCAGTGATGATGACCTGGATACCCTTCGCCTGGTCGGCGCGATGCTTCAGCGACAGGGATATCAAATCGCGGTCGCCTCGAGCGGCGAGCAGGGATTGGTTCAGGCAGCGAATGAAAGCCCCGACCTGGTTCTCGTGGATGTCATGATGCCGGAGATGGATGGCTATGAGGTGACGAAGCGCCTGCGCAGCGACCCGCAGACGGCCGACATCCCCATTCTGATGTTTACTGCTAAGACGCAATTGGATGATAAAGTCACCGGCTTCGAGTCGGGCGCGGATGACTACTTGACCAAGCCCACCCACCCTGCCGAACTCCAGGCGCACATCAAGGCCCTGCTGGCCCGTTCGAGCAGGTGGAAAGCTGGCCCTGCGGTGGCCACAGCGAAGCCGACCTTTATCATCGGCGTGCTGGCCGCGCGCGGGGGGCAGGGCGTGACGACCCTGGCCGCCAATCTGACCAAGAGCCTGATGACGGCCACCCAGGAGGAAATCATCATGGCGGAGCTGCGCCCTGGCATGGGTACGCTTGGCCCTGATCTGGGAGAGCCTGACCCCAAAGGATTGCTGTCGCTTTTGCAAGCCAAGCCTGATGAATTGAACCAGCAAAAGGTCAAGGATAATCTTCTCGTCCACGAGACCGGCCTGAGAATATTGCTTGGCTCTAATCACCCACGCGACGCCATGCTGCTGAATGGGACAGCCCAGTTCGAGACGATCGTCAACCGGTTGGCAGGCCTGGCTCCCTATCTTGTCTTGGACCTTGGCCCTGGCCTGACGCCGTTGACCCAAAAACTACTCAAAAAATGCCAGCATCTCATCGTGGTCGTGGAACCGACGCTGAACTCGGTTTTACACGCCAAGGTCTTGCTCTCTGACATGCTGGAATTGGAGGTCAATAAGCTCAGGATCAGCCCAATCGTGGTATATCGACTCCGCTCGGATGCGCAGATGAACATGGCCCAGGTTCAGGAGAAATTGGATTGGATCGTACTGGCAGCCATCATGCCTTTCCCGGAGCTTATTCACCGGGCGGTACAGATGAAGACCATCGCCGTATCCTACCAGCCAGATTCCCAAACCAATCAGCAGTTCGCTAAACTATCCGCCCTGATGCTCGAGCGCGCCCGCCTGGAAAAATGACTAAACTCTCCGCCCAGACCCTGGAGTGCATCCAATATGCGGCGGAGATAATTCGCAAATCTCAACGTGCCGTCGTCCTCACCGGCGCGGGGATATCTACACCGTCGGGTATCCCCGACTTCCGTTCGGAGGGAACAGGACTATTGTCCAAGGTGGACCCGATGGAAGTCGCCTCGCTGAACGCCTTCCGCTACGCGCCGGAGCGTTTCTACAAGTGGATCCGTCCCCTGGTTACCCAAATTTTTGGGGCGGCGCCCAACCCTGCCCATCAGGCATTGGCGCGCTTGCAGGCGGCCGGATTCTTCAAAGTCATCATCACCCAGAACATAGACAACCTTCATCAAAAAGCGGGGGCCTCGCATGTCATGGAGACGCACGGCACGTTCCAGACGATGTCTTGTACGCAGTGCTTCGAGCAGGTCAGCAGCAATGGCTTCATTGAGCCATACATCCAGGATGGTCACATTCCATACTGCCCGCAATGTGGGGGAATATTGAAACCGGACATAATCTTATTCGGCGAACAGTTGCCCCAGCAAACCTGGTACGAATCCCAAACCGCCTGCCGGAATTGCGACTTGATCTTGGTCGCCGGTTCCTCGCTCGAGGTGCTGCCCGTAGCCGGATTGCCGCTCCAGGCTCTCGACCGGGGCGCGCACCTGATCATTGCCAACCTTTCGCCGACTTACCTGGGCGTGCGCGCCGACGTTGTGCTCCTGGGGGATGTGGCTGAGATCATCCCGTTGATCGCAGAATGCGTTTTACATGACTGAGATCGAAAAACGGCTGGAAGGTTACCGGCGGTTGATAGACATCGCCCGTGACCTGGCCTCGACCCTCGAACTGGACATCCTACTCAACCGCATCATCCGGGCTGCGGTGGACATTACCGGCGCGCAGGCGGCTTCGATCCTGCTTTATGACGACGCTTCCCGCCAATTGTACGTTCAAGTGGCGACCGATATGGATCAGCCACTCATGCGCGGCCTGGTCGTGCCGTTGGAGGGCAGCATTGCGGGCTGGATCGTCGCCAACCGCCAACCGGTGCGTATCTCGAACGCGCAAGAGGATCCGCGTCATTTCGGCATGATCGAAGAGGTGACCCA
>JALHUM010000283.1 GCA_022865905.1 Anaerolineales bacterium
GAACTGTACAACCCTGGCTGGCAAGCCATCAATCTATCTGGCTGGCGGCTGGCAGCCGCCGATGGCAACCCGGATATCGCCTTGAGTGGACAAATCGCGGCAGGCGGCTATTATCTGCTAGAGCGCACGGACGACACCACGATATCAGACATCCCAGCCGATTTGATCTACAGCGGGGCTTTGTCCAATAATGATGAAATTCTGCGCCTGTATGCCCCGGATGGGGATGTAGTGGATACGGCAAACCAGGACGGTGGAGCCTGGCCGGCGGGCAGCGGTTCGCCACAATATGGCAGCATGGAGCGGCGCGGCGTGGTTGCCGACAGCTCGACAGCTTGGACCACCAACACCGGCGAAGTCGCCAACGGGCATGATGCGGCTGGCGATCCCATTAGAGGTACGCCGCGCCAACCTAACTGGGCCTACACCGTCACGGGTACCCCCACGGCTACAGCTACGCCTCCTCCCATTCGTACACCAACGCGCACCCCTACCCATACTCCCATCCGTACCCCCACGCTTGGGCTAGGAATCCTGGTCATCAATGAGTTCCTGCCTCGTCCGCGCACCGACTGGACCGGGGACGGCGCGGTCAACGTCGAAGATGAGTTCATCGAGGTGATGAACGTTGGAGATCAGGCCGCTGACTTAAAAGGCTGGAGGCTCGATGATGGCGATGGCGGATCCAGTCCCTACACGCTCCCCAGCTTGATGCTCCAGGCGGGACAAATGGTCGTCTTTTATGGCTCACAGACGCGCATCTCACTCAGCGATGGCGGAGATACAGTGCGCCTCTTGCGTACGGATGGAGAGGTGGTTGACATTTACAACTACCCAGCCGTCAAAGAGCCGGATCAATCCTGGTGCCGTCTGCCGGACGGAAGAGGAGCCTGGACTTCGGCCTGTCGTCCGACTCCCGGCACGGCCAACACCGCCAGCGGGACCGAAACCGCAACCATGACGCTCAACCCTGGATATGAGTACGAAAGCAATACACCCACCTGCCTGCTGCCAGATACGCTGCCCAGCGAGATATTGCAGGCGGAGTGCGAATCCCAGGGCGCGGAGGTGTGGAATTCAGGCTATTGGGATGCTGAAACGGGGGAGATGATCTGGTTGGAAAGCCGCACTAAATGGGGTGTGTTTATCAAATAGACCTCCAGCAAAAGTAAGTCAGTGGACATTTTCGAGTTCCAGATTATAGATGGCAGCAATCAGGTTGAACCGAAGCCCGATGTGTTTGCATCGATTTTGATAGCGTTGACTGAGAATGCGAAAGGTTTTCAACTTGCGAATTATGTTCTCGATTAAAATGCACTCTTGAGATATGGCTCGGTTGCTGAATTTCTGTTCCTTTGACAAAATATATTTTTGTTGCAATAATTTGCCATTTGTGGCATAATAACCGCATGAAATTCGATGAGTTACTGGCTTCTACAGCCAAAGAGCCTTTCTTCGAGACCGGCCTGCTCCTGGCCGGCGCGGTCGATCCCGCCGATGTGCGCCGCCAGCTCTCCCGCTGGGTCCAGGCCGGGCGGGTGATCCAGTTGCGGCGTGGGCTGTATACCCTGGCCGCGCCCTACCAGCCAACGCCTCCCCACCCCTTCCTGATCGCCAATTCGCTCCTGCCAGGCTCCTACGTCAGCCTGCATTCTACCCTTGCCTACTATGGACTGATCCCAGAGTATGTGGCACAGACACTCAGCGTGACCACCCAGCGCCCGACCAGCTGGCGCAACGCACTGGGCGATTTCCGCTTCCAGCATCTCGCCCCCCACCTGTTTTTTGGTTACCGGCAGGAATCCTTTACATCCGGCCAGGAGGCATTCATTGCCCTCCCGGAGAAGGCGCTCCTGGACTTGGTGCACTTGACTCCGGACGGGGATGACCCGGCCTACCTGGCTGGGCTGCGCCTGCAGAACCTGGAATGCCTCGACCTGCAGCGCCTGCAGGCCCTGGCCGGTCGCGCCGGGAAACCCAAGTGGCTGCGCGCCGCGGCCCGTATCGCGGCACTCATTAAGGCTGAAAAGTCCACATACACGAATGGTTTTATCTTGAATCATCCAATCCCAGGATACCTGCCATGAAAGAATACTTGCTTTCGCTGTTATCCAATATCCCCAACCCCCTGCAAGCCCGCAACCAGGCGCGTGAGTACCTGCAAGCATTGGTCCTGCAAAGTTTGCAGCGCGCCGGCGCGATGGTCCCACTGGCCTTCCACGGCGGGACGGCGCTGCGCTTCCTGTACAACAGCCAGCGCTATTCCGAAGACCTGGACTTTGCCCTTGAGGGGAATGCTCAGGCTTACGATTTCCGCGCATATCTCCAAGACATCCGCCGCGACCTGGAAGCCCAGGGGTACGCGCTGTCCCTGAAAGTCAGCGACCAGAAGGCGGTTCAGAACGCTTTCGTCCGTTTCCCTGGGCTGCTCTTCGATCTGGGATTGTCCCCTCACAAGGATGAAGCCCTGGCTGTCAAAATCGAAGTTGACACCGGCCCGCCGCAGGGCGCCGGCCTGGAAACCACGCTGGTGCGCCACCACGTACTGCTCAACCTCCAGCATCACGACCGGGCTTCCCTGCTGGCAGGGAAACTGCACGCCTTGCTGCAAAGACCATACCTTAAGGGACGCGACCTGTACGACCTGACATGGTTCCTGAGCGCCCCCGACTGGCCGGCTCCCAACCTGACCCTGCTCAACAATGCCCTGGCGCAGACCGGCTGGAGCGGGCCGCACTTGACCCCGGGGACTTGGCGTGAAACCCTGCACGCCCACCTAAGGGAGATTCCCTGGGAGCAAGCCCGGAAGGACGTGGAACCCTTCCTGCTTTCCCAGCAGGAGAGCGCCCTTTTGACCCGCGAGAACCTGGACCGGCTGTTGGGTGGCAGATAACGTTGCCCCGGCGACGCGGGTGGTATCTGTTACGGTATCCGCCAACCTGTCCTCCCTGATACCAGTCATCCTGCCCTTTCAAGGGGTCTACGCCATCACGGGAACGGCCCAAGTGCGCATTGACGGCAGGTAAAAATTCGTTGCGAAAAGGTGAGAAGATTGATTGACACTATTCCCCCTTGCACTATCACCCCGCGCCGTACCCCCTTGCCATCACCTCTTCTCAACGAAATCCTATTGTAATTTTCTTTTAACAATGCTACACTATTAATAGCATACCAGCACCAAAATCCGCTCATCAGCTATTGAACCACCAAACTACAGCCAAGCAACTGGTTCGGTCGCTTAAATCCCTTCGCAATTCGGAGAAGGCACCATGAAGAGATTAATAAAAGGTGGACACCATGAACGCTAACAAGAATCAAACAAAGTCATTTTTTATTGCCATCGCGGTTTTATTAATAGTATCACTGGCATGTGGTAGTACTGATAACCAGACTCAACCTCCTTCAACAGATGGGCAAGGACAAAGCGAACCGTCCGAACTTCCTCAAAAGACAAATACGCCCCAACCAACCAATACTCCTAGACCTACATTAACACCTACTCTGGTACTCATAGGATTAAGTCGAAATAATCCCTATCCACTCTCTGAACTTGTTTCTGCTCCGAATTGGGATGTACAGGTATTGGAAGTAAAACGCGGCGAAGGAGCATGGACAGACATACACGCAGCCAACATGTTCAACGAGCCTGCCCCAGAAGGCATGGAATACCTTTTAGTAAAGATACATGTAAAAAGCACTTACACTGATAGCGATGCACACACCATTAATGGCTGCTATATCGATGTGACGGGAGATCGCCTAATAGCATATACATGTAGTATGGCTTCAGTAGTTGAGCCAGAACCGCAACTTGATGCAAAGCTTTACACGGGCGGGGAGGCCGAAGGGTGGGCTGCCTATCCCGTAGGGCAAGGCGAAGGCAATCTAATCCTCGTAGTAAATGAATCTTGGAATTTTGATGAAAATGCCATTCGGTATATCGCGCTTGACGAAGGAGCATCTATCGGAATATCTCCTGACTTGGCAAGCATCCAGTCTACGGATATAGGTGTAAAGCGTAATACACCGGCTCATCGTACAGAAAAAGTAATTTCTGAGGACTGGGAAATCTCTGTACTCGAGGTAATTCGAGGTGATGAGGCTTGGGCAATGGTTTATGGAGTGAATAAATTCAACGACCCACCAGAAGAAGGAATGGAATATATTGCTGTTAAAATCCAGGCTCGTTACATAGGTACCGAAGACAGAGCAGAGAATATTGATAATTCGTCCTTCCACACTACTGGTAGCGCGGGCGTTTTATACGACCGCCCCTACGTCATTGGGCCTGATCCTGAACTCTCTGTATCACTCTATCCAGGTGGTGAATATGTCGGTTGGGTAATTGTACAGGCGGCTAAGGGAGAAACCGGATTGATGCTTGTGTTTGAACCGTTGTTTGATATTAGCGATAAGAATAACCGCTTCATATCACTAGAGCCATAATGATATTCCATTAATTGATCCATAATAGCGAAAAGCCCCGGTGGTTAGCTGGTTCTATCCCACACCACCTCCGGGGTTTTCTTTGTCATACCTGTCAAAGTGGATTGTCTATTCCCCTTATTCCGCCCAATCCTTTGCCATCAACTCAGCCTGCTGGATGACGGTCTGGGTGGCGATTTCCTGTTTGTCAGGTGGATAACCATACTTGCGTAATAACCGCTTTACCAGCCTCCGTAAATTCGGCCGGACACTTTCTCGCACCGTCGAGTCTATAGTAGCATTTTCTCGAACGATGCGCAACATCTCGCGGGCGATGATCGCGATCGCTTTAGCTGAATACTTGCACAAAGCCTTGAAACGGCGCGGCAGCCGCAAATCCCCCATCCTGTCCTGATGGCCGGGTCGGGGAGTTTCAGGTACACGAACCCTCGTTATTACCACAAAACCCGCTCACAAGAGCGGGTTCAGCGGAACATGGGGTAGGCGGGGAGGGCGGGATTCGAATAGCATCCCCCTTCGGGGACCCGCGGCTGACGCGAAAAACGCGCCCTCGCGGACGCGTTCTTCTTCTGGCGGGGAGGGCGGGATTCGAATATCATCCCCCTTCGGGGACCCGCGGCTGACGCGAAAAACGCGCCCTCGCGGACGCGTTCTTCTCCTGGCGGGGAGGGCGGGATTCGAACCCGCGGCTGAGGTTTTGGCCCCAGCACTCACTTAGCAGGCGAGCCCAATCGGCCTCTCTGGCACCTCCCCTTACTTGCTTTATGGTAGCTCTTTAATCTACCATTACCGGTACTATCAACCCTCAAGGGTCTCCTTGCCATCCGGCGGAAAAATTCTACCACACATACAAACAAGGTGCAACGATCGGACATGATCCGACTCGAACTTCGACGACATTTCTGTTCGGAAATCGTCGCTCTAAAGCAACGCCAAGTATCCCTTCAACAGCCGCAGGCACTTGAAAATTCTGCGTATGACTGATGGAATTTCCATTGCAGATTGGCTGAATGAGAAGCTGCGCGAACACAACCTGTCACAGGCTGGCCCGTCGTTGCTGATCCAATGGCAAGGCAGAGAGTTGATCCTGCAATTCTGCCTTACCGCGTCGAATCGTCATTTCATCCAAGACTGTGATCAGCGCCAGTTTACGGTCGCTTGGACCATCCGCTTCTTCGGACAGGGTCGCTACATACCAGCGCTTCTGTGGTTCATTCAGACGGCTCAAAAACAGGTTCATCCTGTGATGACTTTGTATGATTTTCGCATTAAGACCTGCTTTATAAGTCTCGCACTCACATTGGTGTATGATTGGTTCTGTGCTCGTGCTTCTGTTCCTGTTCACCAAAAATAGCCGATGTGAGGGAAGTTATTAATTTATGAACCCTTAGTGATGCAAGTACCTCGTATTCGATCATTTCGCCCACTCAAAAAAGCCTTGCGCGCTACAGCAACATCAGGCGTCACAACTCTTTGGGCAATGTATCCCGTAATCGTTTCACTATGGAATCCAATTCGATATCACATTCACAACCATATCGGGTTGAGCCGGGTCATTTGTCATGTGATGTACCGCAAAATTGTGCGGACCACCCATGCCCTCGTGCATCATAAAAACGCTCGACTTGATCGTTGTGCTTTCACCAGGTTGAAGGACCATCGAACCGATGGTCAGTTGGGGCGGTCAGCACCCCTCCACAATTTCGATATAGGGAGCCTGGGCGAAGCGTAAAGGCTTATCACCGACGTTGGTGACGGTGATGGTGAATGTCTTTTATATATTGAACTTTACGTCGCCAAATTTGATCTCCTGCTGATCCACCCGGATGGCAGCCTGCCCCTGCACCTCGATGGGAGCCAGGGTCGCCGTCCCACTGCCGGGACGGAAAAGCAGGATCGCTCCAGCGACCAGCAGCAGGCCACCAATTACCAGCACCCAGAATGTGGGGAAGCGTCTCTGGCGTCTGTATTTTCTTGATTTTCTACTCATTTGAACTCCTCTTGAAATTGAAATGTGTAAAGATAGGCGACGATATTCCATACCTGCCGATCGTCGAAAAATGGTCCCCAGTTGGGCATGCCCGTCTCCATGCCGCCGTTCAGGATTTTACCCTGCAACAGCGCGGGGCTTGCACCCAGCATCCTCTTCCTCGTAACAGAAGCGTGGCTGGTCCACGTCGCCGTCGTCACGGTAGGCTTTCACATGCTCGCGTAGTTCGAGATAGTGTTTGAAATTCCTCCAAGTTGGAGACAACCTTTTGCCTGTGAATTTCAAAGGGGTTCTTTGATTCTTACTACAACTTCCTATATGACCACCCAGGCCTCAACCAACCTACCGCATCGGGTGCAACCATTTCTTGGCTATCTCAAGTACATTTGGATTGTTATCTGCACGGGCAGGCGTGTGGATCGGGAGACCTTTTTCACCCTGGAAGAAGCCAAATCCCGATCGCGTATTGGAAGAGGAGTACAATCACATCAGACCACACAGTGCTTCAAGTTATCGCTTCCTTGTCCTTCCCTGCTACTTGATAGTTGGGAGTAAAGTCATACCTTAGAGACTTGAATTGGAGGTCATGATGAAAGAAAAGATCCTTGTTTGGATTGTCTTGCTAGGTGTCCTTGCAAGTTGTATCCCGCTCGTTACCCCGTCTATTGCCTCTGTTAGTGCAACACCAGTACCGACAAGGACGCCTGTACCAACTGCCACTTCACAGCCTTGTTTGGCATCGGGCAACCAGGATGATATCAACGCCCGCTTACTTGTGGACGGTAGCGTGGCAGTCTTATGCCAGGGGGCGGTTTTTGAATTAACCGGCCCGATAATGATTAGTGCAAACCGTCAGCAGATCTACACCGAAGGCTTCCCAATAGATGAGCGGCGTGCAGTGTTACGCATCGTTTCAACTGAAGTAACGACAGCTGTACTCATGCGCGATTATTCCGATATTCTGCTTGGCAATGTCATCATCGACGGGAATCGTCCCAACTTGGGCAACAAAGACGGCGACGCCCTGATTTACGCTGGCGGGTACTCCAGTGGGCAAATTTTTCGAGCCCTCAAGATTATGGAACCACGAAGTTGGTCGGCACTTCATCTCATCGAGCCTTGTAGCGATGCGCTTGTCGAAGACAATGATATTGGCCCTGCTGGAAGTCCCAACGGAACCTGGGCTGATGGGATCTCCCTGGCCTGCACCAGTAGCATCGTGCGGAACAACCGGATTGTGGATGCCACTGATGGAGCTATCGTCATTTTTGAAGCCACGGGTTCTATTGTTGAGGGTAATATTATCCGGGCTGAAACGCGAACTTTGCTGGGCGCTATCCATATGGTGTCATCTGATCTTTATGGCGGAAATTATACCGGCACGGTTGTACGAAACAACATCATTGAATCGGCTGGCGCAGTGATTCGGATTGGAATACCGATGGGGACCAGGACTTGGTTGTGCCTGGATGCAACTTCGAACGTAAACACGATCTATGGCGGGAGGGTTACCAACAACATTTTGCGCGGTGAGAAGATGCAATATGGTTTTATTGTCGATGGTGTTCAGGACTGGACAGTCATTGATAATATCGACGAATCTACACATATCGGCACACCGACAGGTGATTGTAATGGCCATATTGCCTCGAGTCCTGCTGGTTTCCAATATTATCCCCCTCGTTCTCAGGGTGTTTTCCAAGCAGAGTTTATGCCAGCAAATCTCGAACTTGCACTCTGGGCTATAAAAGACCCGATACCTTAAGTGATAATAAATCTATCCTTTGGAATTGACCTGCCCCGCAAACCTGATCCAACTTTCATTTTGGGATCAGTACAAGGGGAAAGGTCAATACTGCGTTGGAAATTTATTGGGGATTACTAAAGGAACCCTTCTTGCCACCCGATAAATATTCCAAACTCACGCGAAGGGCGCAACCATTTCTTGGTTATTTCTAGCGCATTTGGATTGTTATCTGCACGGGCATGCATTCCTCATATTACAACATAAAACGCTCGCCTTTTTGGCGGCTCAACAATCTCTGGATATCGCATTGAGTATAGCACTCGAATAGGAAACGGGAAACACCGCTCCCCCC
>JALHUM010000284.1 GCA_022865905.1 Anaerolineales bacterium
CTTTGTTTGACATTAGAACAAATGTTCGTTATAATGACCAATGTACTCGCAGGTTTGGTCTTGCGCTTCCAGGCTCAGCAGCTTCCAACGTGGCACTCTCTCGTCTCATCCCAACCCCCATGGAATACCGCACTCGCGGGCGTGTGTCCATCGCATCCTCTGGAATTCGGATCAACCCCATCCCCTCACCCCTGCTGCATATAGGATGGGCCATGCATTCGTTCCGCGTCGAATTTGAAAAAAGTGACCTAAAATGGACCGGCTCTCGGATGCTTGACCGCAGCACCGCCCAGGCATTTTTGGTGCCCGACTTTCCTTATAAAAAGCTGCATTTCATGCTCAAGATTCCTTGTGCTGCGAGTAAATGCCAATGACCATCCTCCAAGGCTGGAAATCTGGATGCACGCGCATTTGGGCAAGCTCGATGCCCCAGTGATGGTGGCCGTTGGAGATTGGTTGATCATCCCGATTCCTATTATATAGGGATTTCATTGCTTGGGATTTTGATACGATATGCCCTCCATTTTGTTCGTTTGTACAGCCAATCAATTTCGATCCCCGATTGCTGCGGCTTGTTTAATTGATTTTATCCATCCAGAGAATCCGCTTGAAAAATGGAGGGTGGAAAGTGCCGGCACCTGGACAAAACCCGGGCTGCCCACCTCCCCACTTGCGTTAAAGATTGCCCATCGGCTTGGCCTGCGCGGGCTTGAAGGCCATATCACTCGCCAGGTTACCCAGGAACTCCTCGACCAGTTTGACCTGATCCTGGTCATGGAGACCGGTCATTTGGAGGCCATCGCCAGCGAGTTTCCTAATGTCGTTGGTCGAATGATGCTGCTTTCTGAAATTGTGGATGGCGCCCCATATAGTATCTTGGACCCGGCTGATCAAGGCAGCGATCCGGATGATGTTGCCTCTGAATTGCAGATGTTGATTCAAAAGGGAGGCAGCAAGATTTTAGATTTGGCAAAGACGTTTCATCGCGCCAGGTGTGCTCTGGACGAAGGCGATTCATAGACCATGCAATCGAATGAGCAGTTGGACTTGCTGAAGCAGATCCTGGAGAACCTTCGTTTTCCGGATCGCCTCGATTCACATCCCTGGGCCAAGAGCCTGACGGTCCGGGAGGCCGTGGAGCGTGATTCCTCCCTGGCGGAGAAAAGCCCCGGCACCCAGTTGATGATGACGGTTGGGGAGCTTTTCAAGCAAATGATGCCAGCCACGCCACCGCAGGGTGGGAAGCGGCTGGATACCCGCTGGGGGCATTTTGGCATCCTGGCGGCCAATTATTTTGTGCCCTTATTATTTGGGCGCATGTACCCTCGCACTTTGCGGGAGGCCTGGCGGCGAATCGACCAGGCCATTTTTTTGTTCGTCTATGGAGCAACAGCCGATCAGCTTACGCCGGAACAGATCCAAGCTTATCGGCTGGTAGGGGATGAGCCAAACTGGGCAGCCAACAGCACCATCAGCGACTGGCACCGCAATGGCTTGCAGGATCTCGCAGACCTGTTCCTCAACCACGAGAAACATTTGAGTCTTTCTTCAGGAGAGCCTTCGGTCTTGTTCGAGGGCGAAAACGATGGCCGATACCGCAACCGATCCAAACAGCGACAGGCAAAAGTTGCGACTTCAAATCACGGGCGTCTGCTCTGGCGGTGGGTCAAAGCTTTCATTCTGGTTGCTTTCCTGGGAGCCATAATTTTTATGGGCGCCAAAGGCTGGCAGGTCTACCGTCTGATGCAAGCCGTCAAAAGGGACATGGCTAACCTGCAAGAGTTGAACCTGACTTCCCTACAGCCGGAGACACTCGAGCAGGTGGGGCCTCTATTGGATAAAGCAAATCAGGATATAGAGACGCTTCGAGTAGAGGTTTCACCCTGGTTGTGGTTAACTCCTGGCCTGAGTTGGGTGCCCGTGTACGGCGGAGATATCCAGTATGCTGGCGACTTGCTGGAGATGGCTTCCGGTTTGATCCAATCTGCTTCACAAACCTACCAGACCACTTTCCCGATCTGGGTGGCTCTCCATCAAAATCAGGGAGACCTCAAAGCCTCGGAGCTGACCGGAATGTTGTTGAATGCCCAACCGGCTTTGTTGCAGTCCCAAACAGTTCTCCAACGGGCCGTTGTTGCACGCCAGCGGATCGTCCCTGAACGACTTTCGCCTACCACACATTCCTGGTTAGACCGTGCAGAACCCTATGTAACTTCATTGGATGAAGCCCTCTCGCTGGCCTTATCCCTGCCCCGCCTGCTGGGAGGCAGTCAAGAGGGCCCCAAGACCTATCTGGTTCTAGTCCAGAACGAAGACGAACTGCGCCCAACCGGCGGCTTCATAACGGCGGTTGGCAAGATGGTGGTCTGGAATGGTGAGTTGATCAGTTGGAACGTCGACGACTCCTACAGCGTGGATGACATCAACAAAGCCTATCCGCCCGCTCCCTGGCAGATGCGCAGCTTCATGAACATCCCCATCCTGGTTTTCCGGGACGCCAACTGGTTCCCCGATTATCCAACGACCGTCCTGTGGGCTGAGTATCTTTACGCCTATACCAATTCCTTTTCGGTGAACGGGGTCATTGCCATTGACCAGCACGTCCTGAAGACGCTGTTAACGATCACTGGGCCGGTGTATGTAAGCGAGATCAACACCACGGTGACTTCCGAAAATGTGGAGCAGGTCATGCGCACCCAGAAGGTACCTCCACCGACGGAATTAAACGACCCAAACTGGAATCGTAAGGGGTTCATGAACCCTATCGCAGCCGCGATATTGGATAAGGTATTGTCGGGCAAGGGTCTATCCTGGGAGCGGTTGCTCAATGCCATGCTGGGCGAACTCGATCAGCGCCACATCCTGGTCGAGCTGGATGATCCAACCCTGTCGAAACTGTTGGCCGAGCGCGGCTGGGACGGCGCGGTTGCCAGAAATAGGGGAGATTTTTTAATGGTAGTGGACACCAACGTTGGATACAACAAAACCAACGCCGTGGTCAGCTCGCAATATTTCTTCGATGTCGACTTGACCGATCTATCGGCTCCAGCCTCCAACCTGGCCGTATTCCAGCACAATGACGCACAAGGTCCGACGGATCAATGCGTTCAGCGACCAGGAGGAATCGATCGATCTGCACTGGACTACTGGTATGCCATTGATCGCTGTTACTACAACTACCTGCGTGTGTACGTGCCGGTCGGAACGCAGCTCAAGAGCGCCACGCCTCACGCTGTTTCACGCGATGAGATGATCATGCTGGACGAGGATATACCGGCGCGGGTGGACCTGCTGGATGAGAATCTCCAGGGCCTGCAGGGGTTTGGGACTTTGCTGGTGGTGCCCATGGGTAAAACCCTTGAGACAGACTTTCAGTTCATTTTACCCGACAGCATCCTCGAGTCGGCTCCTGGTTCTCACGAACAGGTTTATCAGCTTAAAGTCCAGAAACAGGCCGGTACGGTGGCTATTCCGATCACGGTCAGAGTTCATTTACCTCAAGGTTCAAAGATTACTTCCATCAGCCCTGAAGTATCCGTAAGGGAGGGTAATAATCTGCTCTTCTATTTGAAGTTGACCATGGATGTGAACATCAGGATCCAATTTCATCCATAATCCAATCCGAACAAATTTCGGAATGCGAAAACTGTTTCCCGCGTATAATTGTGAAAACAACATAAATTGATAGGAGTCAAACTATGAATAAGATCATTCGCATTGTGGTCGTGGTTGCCTTCCTGATCGCCATTGTGGCGCTTGGCATGAAAGGAACCGCCTGGGCAGGTAAATTGATTACTGTGAATCAGTCACCGGCAGCCAGTGGATACGATCGGGTTTCAAACGTCGGTAGCCGTCCTCAAGGATCTGTTACAACTCCCAACCTTATTATCCCGGTCACTGGTGGTGAGTTAGCCACCATAGGTAGTTGTGCAACGGTCTTGATCAATTCAGCGCCCGCGGATGTGAGCTATATTTCACTGGTCTTCGTGTACCCTCCCGATCAGGATGGCTTCTTAACCTACTGGGACGGCACCCAATGGGTGAAGGCCAAATCTGTGCTTCCATTTACTGATCTCGCGAATGTGCTTCCAGGAACGATGATGAGTTGCGGTATTAAAGCTGAAGCCACCCCAATTAATAATCTGGGCGCTGAAGTGCAGGTTTGCTTCCCGATCCCTCCCGATCAGACAGGCTTTGCATACTATTGGGATAGCA
>JALHUM010000285.1 GCA_022865905.1 Anaerolineales bacterium
CGACGGCTGTATTGGGCATTTCGGTGATCAGATCCACCTGCCCGGTCTTGATGGCCTGTACCAGCGCGTCCTGGTTTTCGAAGGTCTGGAAGATGACCTCGTCAATATTCGGCGGAAATTGAAAATGATCTTTATTGGCTGCCAGGTGGACGAACTCGTTCTGCTTGTATTCCACCATCTTGAACGGGCCGCTGCCGATCATTTCCACGTTCTCGAACTCGATCGGGTTCACGCCTTCCCAGATGTGCTTGGGTAGCACGTAAAGGAACACTAACTGGTAATCAATGTTCGGGATCGCCTCGGTAAGCGTGATCACAACCTCGTTGTTGCTCGTCGCTTCGACCTTATCGAAATAGGCAGTGTACGGGTTCATGTACGGAAAGTCTGTGTTGGCAGCGTAGAAATTGTACGAAAAGGCAACATCATCCGCCGTCAACGGCTGGCCGTCGGAGAACTTGATTCCATCGTGGATCTTGTACGTCCACACCAGGCCATCCTCCGATGTTTTGACGCTCTCTGCCAGGTCAAGGGTGTATGAGCCGTCCAATTGCAGGTCGTACATCGAGTCATAGACCAATTCGAAGATCGTCCATGCCTCCGAAAGGACAGCTGTACCAGGGTTCAGCGTATCCGGGCTGCCGGCCCAGCCAATCCGCAGGGTTACGGGTTGTGCCTTTGCGCCACCGCCGCACGCTGAAAGTACTAAACTCAAAATCGTTACCAGGGCGATAAATATGGCAACAGTTTTTTTCGCAAACATCTCATCCTCCTCTCTCCTTTTATGTAGATAGGATAGGTTTTTCAGCGAAAATCCAGCTTAGTATCCATCCTAAAATTGCTCTCCCCGCCGTCCTCGGCGGCGGGGACGCCCCTTCGAGCATGATAATGGATAGGTTCTTAGTCAGATTCTGTATACACCTCCTTTCCAGTACAGTCCTTTTTTTCATCAGTCGCCTAATTCCGGTAAATGTTCCATTCCAGCCTGGCGCGCCAGGTCCTGAACCATCGCCCGCAGCTCTCTTTCCTGCTCAATTGCACTGTGCGGACGCCTGTACTCGCTCACCAATTGCGCCGTGCGCACTTTGGCGCGCGCGAACGTATCTAAGCTGCCAGCCGCCTGCCAACCGCGGATCGAATCGCGATCTATTACTGTCGAGGGTAAATATTGTTCTTTGGAAAAAAGTTCGCGCGTGACCTTCTGCTTAAGGAAATCAGCCTTGAAGTTGATCCCCTCGAAGAGCGCCGTCGCCAGCGTCTTGGTCTGGACCTCGAGCCCGGTCAGCAGACGTTTGGCCATGCCAATCGCCTCGGCATCCACCACCAACTTCTCGGCGCTCTGACAGGCCAGGAAATCAAGCATTCCCGCCCCGGAAATCATGTTGATCCCGGCCAGCGCGCCGATGATGGCGGATATGCCGCTTTCCATTCCGGCCTGGGCGTCCACGATTTTGGCGTCACTCGCGCCGAGATAGGTGTGGGTGGGCAGTCCCAGCGATTTGCCGACCTGCGCGTAAGCGGCGCCAATCATGGCCGTCTCGACCGCGCCCATTGGAGTAGTACCGTGTCGCATGTCGAAGATGGCCGGCGCGCCGCCCCAGACGATGGGCGCGCCGGGATTTGCCATTTGATGGATGACGATCCCGCTCAGACATTCGGCCGCGTGCTGGACGACCGATCCGAGCAGCGTGACCGGCGCAGCCGCGCCCGCCAGCGGCATGGAGACGATCTCCGCAGGGACGCGGGCGCGCGCCAACTCGATCAGGTTGCCCGCCCCAAACTCGCTCCAGATCAGCGGCGGCGAGGGACAGGCGTCGAAGACCGCTTGCGGTTTCTCGGCCAACGCTTCGCGCCCACAGGAAAATATCGCCAGCATGTCGAACATGGCTGGCAAGGTCTCAAGCGAGAACGAGCCGGTGACGATCGGTTTATCCGAATAGAGCAGGACGATGTACAGCCGGTAAAGGTCGCCGATCGCTTTTGGAACTTCGTTA
>JALHUM010000286.1 GCA_022865905.1 Anaerolineales bacterium
ACTTCTCGACTTTGAGAAAGCCCTGGGGGTTAGGTCAAGAAACGTTTGACTTGCTCCTTTTTCTGTTGTACACTTTCTCGAATGGTAGCGCAATTGGCTACCATAAAATGGTAGCGCAGTCGGCTACCATAACACCAACTTCTTGCAGAAACGAGGACCCAGACATGAAAAAGAAGCGTAACTTTTATCCTGTGTTCGTTGTGATTGTGTTCTTTCTTTTCATTTTCCTGCACCAGACGGATAAGCTGCTGATCGGCTCTTTGCAAATCCCTATCAGCAGCACCTTCCACTTGAATGACCTGCAATGGGGATTAGTCAATTCCGGTGCCTTGATTATCGGCACCATCCTCTATCCCATCTGGGGCTACCTGTACGACCGCTACGCGCGCGCCAAGCTGCTGGCGCTGGCCTCGCTCATCTGGGGCTTGACGACCTGGCTCAGTTCAGTGGTCAGGACGTATCCGCAGTTCCTGGCCACGCGCGCCTCGACCGGCATTGACGACTCGTCCTATCCCGGCCTGTACAGCCTGGTGGCGGACTACTTCGGCCCTAAGATACGCGGCAAAGTCTACGGCCTCCTGCAAGTGCCCGGTCCGCTTGGGTATCTGGTGGGCATGGTGCTGGCCTTGATGGTCGCCCCCATGCTGGACGGGAAAATCTTCCACCTGGAGGGCTGGCGGACGATCTTCCTCATCACCGGTTCGCTGGGCATCGTCATGGCGGCTGTTATTTTCTTTGGCGTCAAAGATATGCCGCGCGGCAAGGCCGAGCCGGAATTCGAGGGCATGGAAGAGATCGGTCAATTCCGCTTCTCTTGGGCAGCTGCCAAGGATGTTCTAAAGAAGCGCACGATGTGGTTCGTCTTCCTGCAAGGGTTCGCGGGTGTCTTCCCCTGGAATGTCATCACCTACTTCTTTGTCGGCTACCTGCTTACCGAGCGCGGCTACGACAACAACTCCGTGCTCTTCGTCATGGGACCGGTCATCCTCATCCTGTCGGCGGGTTACTTCATCGGCGGCGCCCTGGGTGACTGGTTGTTCAAGCGCACCAAGAAAGGCCGCATCATCGTCTCCTGCGTGGGCGTCATCCTGGGCGCCATCTTCCTTCTATTTGCGCTGCTGACGCCGGTTCAAGATCGCACCAGCTTCTTCATTTTGATGTCCCTGACCGCGCTCTTTATGCCGTTCTCCTCCCCTAACGTCCTCTAGACCATTTTCGACATCGCCGCGCCCGAGGTGCGCTCGACGGCCCAGGCGGTGGAATATTTCATCGAGAACAGCGGCGCGGCGCTGGCACCCATCATTGCCGGCGCGATTGCCCTCGCCACCACCAAGCAGAATGCCATCCTGACCATCTGCGTTTCCACCTGGGTGTTGTGTTTCTTCCTGTACCTGGGCGCGCTGTTCTTCGTTGACGGCGATATCAAGAACCTGCGTGACCAGATGGCCGCCCGCGCCAAACTGGAAAAGGCGAAGCAGACAGCGTAGGCCCTCACCCCTGACCCCTTCGCGAAGCACCCCTGTGGGGCTCCCCAAAAGGGAGAGGGGAATCTATTTGTCATGAACATCATCCAGGTTGACCACGCAGACCGGCAGCAGGTGCAAGAATTCCTCGCGCTGCCGTTCCGCATTTATCGCGACATTCCACAGTGGGTGCCGCCTCTGCAAACTGACGAACGCCTCCGTCTGGATCCGAAACGGTATCCGTTTTACAAGCATTCCAACGCCGCCTTTTTCCTCGCCCGTCAAAACGCACGGACGATGGGCCGCCTCGCGGTCCTGGACCCCTTCCGCTACAACGAACACAACAATGAGCAGACCGCGTTCTTTTACATGTTCGAGTGCGAAAATGACCGGGATACCACCTCCGAACTATTTGCAGCGGGCTTCGACTGGGCGCGCTCGCGCGGCCTGACGAAGATGCTCGGTCCGAAAGGATTTACCGCACTGGACGGCCTGGGTCTGCTGGTCAAAGGCTTCGAGCACCGCCCGGCCTTTGGGCTGCCGTACAACCCGCCCTATTATCCCGAACTGATCGAGGCGCTGGGCTTCGAGAAAGCCAACGACATCCTCTCCGGCTACATGAGCGCGGACACACGATTCCCTGAACGCATCCACAAGCTCTCAGCGCGCATCCAGGAGCGGCGCGGCCTGACCATTGCCCGTTTCCGCACGCGCCGCGAGCTGCGCGCCGGGCTCGGCGGTCTGAAAGCTCTCTATAACGGCGCGCTGGCTGGCGCGGAGGGCGGCACGCCCATCACCGACGAGGAGGTCAAGGCTTTGGCCAATCAGGTGCTTTGGTTCGCCGACCCGAAGTTGATAAAAATCGTCATGAAAGACAACCGTCCCGTCGGTTTCTTGCTGGCGTATCCGGATATTTCCGCCGCGCTGCAAAAAACGAAAGGCCGCCTCTTCCCCTTTGGCTGGTTGACCATGCTGCGTGAGCTGCGCACGACCGACTGGATCAACATCAACGGCGCGGGGATGGTGGAGGAATATCGCGGCCTGGGCGGGACGGCGATCCTATATAGCGAAATCTTCAAAAGCGTGACCGAGAACCCACGCTACCACCATGCCGAGGTGGTGCAAATCGGCCTGGAGAATGACAAGATGCAGCGCGAGCTGCAGAATTTTGGGATTGATTTTTATAAGATGCACCGGATATATCAATGTAGTTTATAGACCCATCCCCCTGCACCCCCTTCCCTGATAGGGAAGCCCCCTTCGGGGATGCTTCGCGAGGGGACAGGGGGGTTAGGTCCAGGAGGCTTTCATGATCAAAATCGTTGCCGATACCACTGCCGGCCTGCCGCGCGATTTGACTGCAAAACTGGGCATCCCGGTGCTGCCGCAGATCGTCATCTTCGGTGAGACATCCTACCGCGACGACACCGAACTGGATACCGCCGCCTTCTTGCAGAAGCTGCGCGCCTCTCCACAGTTGCCCAAGACGGCTGCACCGCCTCCGCAGCTCTACAACCCTATCTTCGAAGAGGCCGCCAAAAAGGGTGAGACGGTCATCGTGCTCGCGCCCACCTCCAAGGCCAGTGGGACTGTCCGCTCGGCGGAGGTGGCCGCCCAGGATTTCCCGGGGCTGGACGTGCGCGTGGTCGATTCGCTGACCATCGCCGGGAACCTGGCCAGCCTAGTGCTGATGGCTGCGCGGTGGGCTTCAGAAGGCATGGGAGCTGACGAAATCGTGGCGCGCCTGAACGACCTGATTGCCCGCCAGCGGATCTACTTCCTGGTGGATACGCTCGAATACCTGCAAAAGGGCGGGCGCATCGGCGGCGCGAAAGCCTTGTTAGGCAAAATATTGCAGGTCAAGCCCATTTTGACTGTCCGTGATGGACAGGTGGAGCCTTTTGAACAGCAGCGTACCAAGCGGCGTGCCCTGGCGCGCTTAGTGGAGATCGTCGAGGAGCAATGCCCGAAGAGCGACGATGCGCACTTGTGCGTAATGCAGGCAGATGCGATGGAGGAAGCCGAGGCGTTGTCAGCCGACCTGAGGTCCCGCATGAACCTGTCCTCGATTCCGATTTATGAGTTGCCGCCTGCCATCGTCGTCCATGCCGGGCCGAAGGCAATGGCAGTCGGATTTTTTGTCCAAGGGTGAGGATGGGCATGGTATAATTCGCAGGCCGTTAGCGCAAAATCCCACGAATTGTACTTCTTCCCCATACAAGGAGAATTTATATGTCTGGACACAGCCATTGGGCGACTATTCGCCGCAAGAAAGGGGCGCAGGACGCCAAGCGTGGCGCGGTCTTCACCCGCCTGGCGCGTGAAATTGTGATGGCAGCCCGCGATGGCGGCGGCGACCCGGCCTCGAACTTCCGCCTGGCGTTGGCAATCGAAAAAGCCCGCGCCGGGAACATGCCGAAGGAAAACATCGAGCGCGCCATCCATCGCGGTACCGGCGATGATAAAGAAGGTGTCTCTCTCGAAGAGATCACCTATGAAGGCTACGGGCCGCACGGCGTGGCGATCATGATTGACTGCGTCACCGACAACCGCAACCGCGCCGTCGCCGAGCTCCGCCACGCGCTGACCCACGCGGGCGGAACCATGGCCGAAGCGGGTGCAGTCGGCTGGCAGTTCCACCGGGTTTCATACTTCTACGTCCCATCCAGTGAATTATCCTATGACAAGGCTTTTGAATTAGCCGTTGAGGTTGGCGCAGACGATGTCTTCGAAGATGGCGACATGATCGAGATCCTCGGCCCGGTCGAAGCCTTCAAGAGCATCAGTGATCGTCTACAGGCAGCGAACGTCCAGCCGGAAGAAACCGGTCTGCGCCTGATCGCCAAGCAGGAGATGGAGCTAAAAACTGACCAGACCCTGCAGGTGATGCGCGTCATCGAGACGCTCGAAGACCTGGACGATGTCCAGGATGTTTACCACAACCTGAAACTATCTGCAGAGGCCATGGCAGCCCTCGAGGCTGAATAGACATGACGCTGGTTCTGGGCATTGACCCGGGGACGGCGACGACGGGTTATGGTCTGGTACGCGACCTCCCCGACAGCAGCTTACAAGTCGTTGATTATGGCACGTTCGTGACCCCGGCCGGTCTGCCCGCTCCTAAGCGCCTGTCCATGCTCTATCATCGTATGCAAGAGATGTTGCTTCTCCACCATCCCGATTCGGCTGCGGTGGAGAAGTTGTTTTTCCAGAGCAATGTGAAAACCGCCATCGCGGTTGGGCAGGCGCGCGGGGTGTTGCTGCTGGCCCTGGCCGAAGCTGGTCTTGAAATTGCAGAGTACACGCCGAACGAGGTCAAGCAGGCAGTGACCGGATATGGGAGTGCGGATAAAAAGCAAGTGCAGGAAATGGTGCGCGTCCTGCTGGCAATGCCGCACATTCCCAGGCCTGACGATGCCGCCGACGCCCTGGCGATTGCGATCACGCATTTGCATACGAGAAGGTATTGAATTCACCAGAGATGAACGGGGATGAACACGATCAATATCGGATAAACCCGTTCATCGAATCCCCATCACGTTTATCTCCGGTCATCCCCGGTCAAAGGCTTTCCTATGATTGCTACCCTGCGCGGTGAAATCACCCAAATCGAAGACAACGCCCTCATCGTCGAGGTCGGCGGGGTGGGGATGCGAGTCCACGTCCCCGCGCCGCTGCGTGAGCGGATGAAGGTCGGCGAGGGGGTATTGCTTCACACCCACCTGATCGTCCGCCAGGACGCGCTGACCCTGTACGGCTTCGAGACCGTCGCCGACCACAGCCTATTCACCATGCTGCTCAGCGTGAATGGGGTCGGGCCGAAAGTCGCCCTCTCGGTGCTGTCCACCCTCAACCTGGATACCGTCCAGCGCGCCATATTCAACGAGCAAGATGAAATCTTGAGCCTTGTACCGGGCGTGGGTAAGAAGACCGCCCAGAAGATCGTGTTGCACCTGCACGACCGGCTCAAGCCCATCAGCGGACTGCAGGCCGTGGCGGCCTTGTCGGAAGCGGATTCGGAGGTGCTGGCTGCGCTGACCGCGCTGGGCTACAGCGTGGTCGAGGCCCAGTCCGCGCTGCAATTGCTGCCGAAGGACGCTCCGCAGGACGTGGAGGAGCGGCTGCGGCTGGCGTTGCAGCAGTTTCGAGGGAAGTGATCGGTATTATTCGGAAACAAATCAACCCCAGATGAAAGAGATAAACACGGATGGGAGGATGAAAACATGGAAATCAACGAAATTACCGAAAAGGTGATTGGCTGTGTTTACAAAGTAAGCAACACCCTCGGCGATGGATTTGTCGAGAAGGTGGATCAGAACATCGTCCCATACGACATTTGGAAAGCCCGGAAACCTTAGCATCTTTTATCAACCATCTCCCTTTCATCCCATTCAACTGTGGTTAGCGCCTGATGTCCCTGATAACCGCCACCAACCTCTCCAAATCCTACGATCCGGTAGACATCTTCTCTGGTCTGAGCTTTGCCGTTCCGCACGGGGCGCGCATGGCGCTGGTCGGGCCGAACGGCGTCGGCAAGACCACGCTGCTGCGCATCCTGGTCGGCGAGGAAGAAGCCTCTGGCGGGAAAGTCTCGCGCGCTAAGAATCTGCGCCTCGGTTACCTGCCGCAGGAAGCCGAGTTCGAGATGGAAGGTACCATCTGGGATGTTTGCCTGGACTGCTCTGCCGATCTGCTGGCGCGCCAAGTGGAGCTGGAACGGCTCGAGGCGGAGATGTCTGCCCCAGAAAAGCGCGAGCAGGCCCTGGTCCGCTACGGGGCGCTCCAACAGGAGTTCGAACGGCGCGGCGGGTACACGTTCCAGACGCGCATCAAACAGGTGCTGACCGGCCTGGGTTTCTCGTCAGGAGATTTCCACATGCCCCTCGAGCACCTCTCCGGCGGCCAGCGGACGCGCGCCTTCCTGGCCCGTCTGCTGCTCTCCGACCCTGACATCCTGCTGCTCGACGAGCCGACCAATCACCTGGACATCGCCGCCGTCGAGTGGTTGGAGGGCTATCTCAGCCAATGGGACGGCGCGGCGATGCTCGTCTCGCACGACCGCTACTTCCTGGATAAAGTCGCCAATGGCGTCCTCGAGATGACCCCCGCGGGCGTGGAGACCTACCGCGGCAACTATTCGGCTTACGTGGCGCAGCGCCAGGAGCGCTGGGAGCGGCGTCATGCGGTCTTCGATAGCGAAAAGGAAAAGCTGCTCAAGGAAGTCGAGTACATCAAGAAGAATATCTCCGGCCAGAACGTTTCGCAGGCCAAGGGCCGGCTGCGCCGATTGACGCGCGTCGTCCAAGCCATCGAGCAGGTGGGGGTGGAGGCGGTACTGTCGAAATCCTGGCTGGAACTGAGCGACGCCGTGACCACGACTGTATCTCCCTTTGGTGTGGAAGAAGCGAAACGCCGTGTCCGGTCGCTGCACCTGCCGGATCACCGTCCGCCGCGCCTTAAGCTGCATCTGAGGGCCGACCAGCGTTCCGGTGAACTCGTCATCCGGACACGCGGCCTGCGCATCGGTTACCCTGACCGTTTGCTCTTCGACACGCCGGATATCGAATTGCGCCGCCGCGAATGCGCCGCGTTGATCGGCCCCAACGGCGCGGGAAAGACGACCTTCATCAAGACCGCCCTCGGCCAGGTCGAGCCGCTTTCGGGCGAGGTGCTCCTCGGCGCCAGCTTGCAGATCGGCTACTTTGCGCAGGCGCACGAGGGCTTGAACCCCGCAAACACCTTGGTCCAGGAAATCCAAACTGTCGCCCCGAATATGCTCCTGGCCGAGGCGCGTCACTACCTGGGACGCTACCTCTTCTCCGGCGACGACGTGTTCAAGAAAGTGGATGTGCTCTCTGGCGGCGAGCGCGGTCGCCTGGCGCTGGCGAAGCTGTCCCTCCAGGAAACCAACCTGCTACTGCTCGACGAGCCGACCAATCACCTCGACATCCCCTCGCAAGAGATCCTTCAGGAAGTATTGGATGAATACGGCGGGACGATCCTGCTCGTGACCCACGATCGTTACCTGATTGACGCCCTGGCAACACAGATCTGGGAGATTGATACGGATGAGACGAAGCTGACAGTCTTCAAGGGGACGTACAGCCAGATGAAGGCAGAGCGCGAAAGGCTGGCGGCGTTGCAGGCCGAAGAGGAAGCCGCGCGTAGGAGTAACCGGTCGGTCGCCCCTACAAAACGCGCCGACCAAACCGCGAAAGAGGAACGCCGCCGTGTTGCCCGTCTTCAAGAATTGGAAAACAAGATCGCTGCGATGGAGTCCGAGTTAGGCGAGATTGGCCGCAAACTCGAAAATCCCCCCGCGGATACGGCCCTGGTGCGCAAGTGGGGTAATCAGTATACCGCTCTGCAAAAAGAGATGAATGAAAATCTGGTGGAATGGGAACGGATGCAACAATGAACTTATTCTTGAATGAGCACGCTGATTCAGTTCTTATCATTTCGGGAACTTTGCCAGCACCACCTTAACGCGGGCCGTCAACTGGTCGGGTGAGAAGGGCTTAACCATATATTCGACTGCGCCGGCCTGCATCCCGGCCTGGATTTCGGCTTCCTGTCCTTTGGCCGACAGGAATACGACCGGTATACCTTTCGTTTTTTCGTCCGCTTTGATGGCTTTACAGGCTTCGTAACCATTCATACGTGGCATGCGCACGTCCAACAATACCAGATCGGGCTTTTCTTGCAGGGTAAGCTGAACGGCCTCCTCGCCGTCACCCGCCGAGACCACCTCATAACCAGCAAATTGCAGCGTATAAGTGATCAGCTCACGGATATCGCGTTCGTCTTCTGCAATTAATATCTTTGTCATTTCGTCACTCCTTCGCTAGGTATAAGGGTAATGTGAAAGAAAAAGTACTCCCCTCGCCTGCTATCCCGGTACTCTTCATCCATATTCGGCCTTTGTGCATATTCACCAGTTGTTTGACAATGGGCAGACCGAGACCCGTTCCCGGCGTAGCCAGCACCAGAGGGTTTTCGCCGCGGAAAAAACGCTCGAAGATGCGATCCTGGTCTTTTGGCGCGATCCCGACGCCATTATCAATCACATCAACCTGAACTTCAACTTCCACCTTTTTTAGGTGAACGGTGAGATGGCCTTTTTCAGGGGTGTAACGATAGGCGTTGTCCAAGAGGTTATTGAGAATTTGATGAACGCGCTCCAGGTCGCCGTAAACCCGCGGCAGGTCCGGGGGAGCATCCAATTTCAAATCCATTGCCCTTTTCTCCACTTTCGAATGGCGCGCCACCTCTCCCATCACGCTCTCTGCGATCTCACGCAGATCGAGCGGCTGGAGCGAGAGCGAGACGCGCCCAGCCTCCATGCGCGAGATGTCAAGCAGGTCGTTGACCAGAATGCTGAGGCGTTCGGTGTTGCTGCTGACAATTTCCAGGAAGTGGGTTTGGTTCTCGTTCAACGCGCCGGCCGCGCCCATCAGGAGCAAGTCAACATATCCTTTGATGGAGGTCATCGGCGTGCGCAGCTCGTGGCTGACTGTAGCCACGAACTCGGATTTCAGCCGGTCAACCTCGACCTCGTGAGTGATATCGCGGAAGATGGATACAGTTCCCAAGAACTCGTTGCGCCAGATGACGGGCGCCAGGTGCACCAGAATGATGTGCTCGTTCTCGAGGGTTACTTGCTCAGCGTAGGTATCGCCTGGCTGGTAGCTGGCCGGGGCTTCGGACCAGGCGCGGATCGTTTGGGTCCAGGTCTGAGTCGCCTTACCGAATAAGCCGATGAAGTTGTCCAGCGATTGGCCGAGCGTCATCTCTGCTTTCAGCCCCAAGATGCGCTCCGTCGAGGAATTGATAAAGTTAATCTCGTTGTTCGCATCGGTGACCAGCACACCGTCGGCGACGGCCTCCAGAATGGCCTGCTGCCGGCTGGCCTCCACCTGCTGGCTACGCAACATACTTCCCAGATGGTCAGCCTGGTCGTGGATCAACTCGTACAATTGGGCGTTGTTGATTGCCACTGCCACCTGGCTGCCGATAGCCCGCACCATGTTCATGTTTTCGGGTGTAAAGTAACCCACGGTGCGGTGGAACACCATAATAACGCCGATCACTTCCTCGCCCACCACCAGCGGCGCTGCGATCACGCTGCGTTGGTAGGGAAACTTGACTGGCAGTTCCAGCCAACGTTTGTCCTTGCGGACATCGGTGATCAGGACTGCCTGGCGATTCTTGATGACCCATCCGGCTAACCCCTCGCCCATCTTGAGCACCGTAGGTTTCGTACTGCCGGTCGTGCTGGGCATCAAGGAACCATATCCGGCGCGGTAATGGATAGTGTTGTCCTCGGTGTTGATGAGCAAAATACTGCCCCGTTCCGCGCCGATGACTTCGTTGAGCAGTGCCAGGGTACGGTTGAGTGCCTGGTCGAGATCGAGGCTGGCTGAGACTTCGCTCAAGACGCGCAGCAGGGTCTCGGTGTTGTGCTTCTCACGTACCAGTTCGGCGGTACGCTCGGCGACGCGCTGTTCAAGCTCAGCGGGCAGACGAGCGTTTGACGCTTGGGCAAACCGCAACAAAGCCCTGACCAGCAGGACGATAACTATCCCAGTCAGGAGCAAGCCAATCCCCAGGAGCGTTGATTGCCCTAATGACATCGAAATAAATATCCTTTGGATGTGACGCTGGTCACATCCTGTCTGCGCATCTCAACAGCCGTTTCGGTAATCTCGCGAATGTCCGTGAAAGTTTGCATCTTCAGCGTTAGGATGCCAATTGCCAACGACATCAGCGAAGTCTTCTCCACCTCCCCCTCGGCGTTGGGGGTCACGATGAAGCCCTGCTGCCGATCCAAGAAATTGTGGTTGAGCCAGAGCGGCTTGTTTTGGATTCTAAGATCTCGCGCCGGTTCGTTGAATGGCGGGATAGGACGGGGTGCTTGCAAAAGGACCTTGAGCATAGTGGTCAAATAATTGGGTTCTGATCCACAACGATTGTGCACGTTGTGTCGCCGCGCGCAATACACTGTGTTTCTTCTACGTTGAAGAATTTTCCGCCGCTGACCCAATACAGTGCCTCCTGCAACAGGCCAACGGCCAGGTGACAAACCGGATCGGAGGTGTGGCGCTGCCAGCATAACGGACAGCGCTCGATGGTCCAGAATATGTTCTTTTCATCAATCTCCAGCCGGACGCGCTGGTCTGTGAAATGATTGAAGAGACCGACGAAGGCCTCGCTGCCGACCTTCAACTTGGTCGGCAGGGGCAGCAGCCGGAAGGCCAGGTCGGTCAGGCCAAGCTCCGGGCTGAACTCGCGCAGCCCGTATTTGAAACAGGCGCGCCCGCTGCGCAAGGCCAGGCCGCGCCCGCCACGCGGCCCGTACTCGTCCTCCAAAGCGCTTTGCATTCGGCTGATTTGCTCGAACGGGATGTGGAGATCCTGGTTGTGCGGTGGATAATGGTTGATGTAATCCGAGAGAGAGGCCCGGTTGAGGACCGCGTTCACCCCATTGCGGCCGAGGATCTCCTCCATCGCCAACAGCACAATCCTCCCCATGTGATTCGGGTAGAAATAATTCTTCGCAGGTTTATTCATGCGGTTAATGTCTCTTTATCCAGGAAATCCTTGAGCTTGTGCATGGAGGCTCCTGGTTCGTCCAGCATGATGAAGTGGCCGGCTTTAGGGAAACGCTCGATGCTCGCCTGGGGAACGCCTTCCTTCAACGGCTGTCATTGCATCGCATGGACGATGTCATCCCGGTGGCCGAACATCCTCAGCACCGGCATCTTGACTTGAGGTTACTTCTTTCCATGCTCCATTTCAGCAAGGATACTATAGAGGAGTTCCAACAACACCGCTTTGACTGTATCGCGCGTGGTGGCGGTGCAGGGAAGCAGTTTGATTTTGGAGTCCAGGCGCAAGGCGTGGCGCACATCGTCAATCTCCCAGGCGTCCTGCTTGTCCTGCTTATTGGCGGCCACCACGTATGGGGTCGGCGCGTAGGCCCGGAAGGTTTCGAGGATGGAGCGTGCCTCTCGGAAGGTCTCTGGCCGGGTGCTGTCCACCATAACGATAAATCCCAACATGCCTTCCGAGAGGATCTCCCACATGAAATCGAATCGTTTCTGGCCGGGCGTTCCAAAAAGGTAGAGCACCAAGTCCTCGTCCACGGTGATGCGGCCAAAGTCCATCGCTACGGTGGTCGCCTCTTTGACCGTTTTTTCAGCCATAGTGGATATTTTCCGTTCAGTCGAGACAACGTTAATTTCACTCACCGAGCGGATGAATTCGGTTTTTCCGGAGTTGAAGGGGCCAGTGACGACCATTTTGACAGTCTGCATAATAGCTGTCCTCGAAAAAGTTTTTACGGTATCTTCTCGATCACGCGGGGGAGGTGGGGGTTTGCG
>JALHUM010000034.1 GCA_022865905.1 Anaerolineales bacterium
CGCATCGCCGCCAACGAAGCCCTGATGATGATCCGCAAGCAGCGGCCCGAAACGACCCTGACGGATACCAGTTTGGAAAACGATGAAGGCGAGGATTTCAACAACTACAATCTCCCCAGTTCATATGTCATTGACCGCAGCGCCGCCGTACGCCTGGCTTGGGAGGGAGAGATCAGCCGAGAAATGTTGGAAAAGTACGTGACCCCACTCGTGGAGAATAGATGATGGACGCAAAAGTAACCTGGCAGCAAGGCTTGACTTTCACCGGCACAGCCGACAGCGGCTTCAGCGTTCCGCTCGGCGCGGACCCGGGCGCGGGCGGCGCGGACGACGGTTTCCGTCCCCTTGAGCTGATGGCCGTCAGCCTGGCCGGATGCACTGCCATGGACGTCATCTCCATCTTGAAGAAAAAGCGGCAGGATGTGACCGCCTTCGAAGTGCGCGTCCATGCTGAGCGAGCCCAGGAGCACCCACGCGTCTTTACCCAAATAAAGGTCGAATACCTCGTCACTGGCCACCATGTTGACCCGGCAGCCGTTGAACGGGCGATGGAACTTTCCAAAACCACATACTGCCCGGCCCAGGCCATGCTTGCCAGGGTAGCCGAGATCGAGTTGGGGTACGAGATCATCGAAGTTTGATCCTTCTTTTTCTACGGTACACCTTCTAACGCGAATACCGCGAATGTCCTCCGGGTAGGATGTGGGCAAATGGCGCGAATAAAGCCCAAAAAACATTCGCGAAATTCGCTTATTCGCGTCATTCGCGTTGAGATTTTCCCACTCAACCTATAGTGTACGGTAGCGAAATGCTTCTTATAGCACACGTTGCTGGATCAAATTGATTAACTTCATGATCTGATCGAAGAAAGAAAAAACGAAGGGGAATACAAACGACGCAGCAAAGCGAAGGAGGGATGCATTCTGGAAAGGCCAGGTAGAACTCTTCTGGAAATTTCCACAGCCTTCTCGATCGCAGTCAAGCACTGCCGTATTATGCGCCTCTTCACATCTGCTTATTCGCCCTCAGGTGATTGTCACTTTCGAGGTGACTGTCACCTGACTTCAACTTATTTGCCCGCCTGCACCTGACTGGCCATGTCCGAACACTCGCAGGCCGTAACGATGCGGTTGCTGCGGGTCAACGTTCCCTTGCGGGCCTCGCTCCCGTTGTGAGCGATCCAGCCTTCCAGGTTGAGAGCCAGCGGCCCATCGGCGGGGATCCACTCACCATTATACTTCCGGGCAATATGGATGTGCGTGCCAGTTGCCTGACCGCCTTCACAAGAGGGATGCCCAACCGGGTCGCCAGCTTCCAGCCTCGCGCCCAACGGAGCGCGGCCCTCCGTGCCCACGTGCAGATAGAAGATCACCCAACCGGTGCGCTCATCGCCATCACCATCCAGGTCGAGCATGACGACGCCATCTCCTAAGCGCACGACCACGCCTCCGGCCATGGCAGTCGCCCACTTGTCCGTAGGGAGGCAGCCGCCGACCGAAGCCGGGGGCGCGAAGTCAACGGCGGCGAAAGGTTCTCCCACCCCCCAGCCGGTGTGCGGGCCGCCGGTATAGGTCCAGGCCTCCCCATCCGGAAAGGGGAAAAGGAACGAAGGCTGCTTCAGGCTGGCCAGAATGTGGGGAGATTCCGCTGCCCAGGGATCGCCAAATAATTTCTGAAACGTGTACGCCAGGCCATCGGGGCCAATAGCGTGGTCGTATTCATCCTTAGGATGCAGGCGCGAGAAGTAATATTGGATGCCAACCGTGGCTGCATTCTGCCAGGGGTCGGGGCGTTCCAAACTGCTATCGGTATGCTCGAAGGAGGTTAGATGCCCGGTCCGCCAGCCGTAGTAGCCGTTATTGAGCGTATTCGCTGCCCAGATAAGCTGCAGGTACACGCCGACATGTAAAAGGTCATTATAGCCAAGCGGGTAAGGGGTAGAGGGCGATTCAGGATATGAAAGCGCGCCTGCCTGGTACTCGAGGATCGCCAACAGCAAACGCGGGCTGACGCTGAAGTTCATGGCAACGGAATCCACGATCTGCGCGCCGGAACGCCAGGCACCTCCCACATAGTCGCGGAAATCCTTCAGCCAACCCGGCTGCTGGGCGATAAAAGCCGATGTATCGAACCCCACCATTGACGGTCCGTTCACGAACAGGTTGTCTGGTATGATTTTGAATGAAGTACCCCACAGCGGCAGATAATAGATAGGGATTTTCATCGGCATGCCAGGCGGCATGGTGGTCGCATCCGCCGGGATCTCGGGATTGGCCTCGCGGATTTGTTCTATAGTCGTATTGAAATGGGCTGCCAGCGTCGGGAGCGTATCCCCCATCTGGGCGGTGTAATCCACCAGTTCGCCGGGGTTATAGGCCGGGCGCGCAGGAATGGGAGTCGGCGAAGGTCCGGCGAAGGGGGTCGGTGTCTCGGTAGCAGGTGCCAGGTCCGCGCTTGGCTCCTGCTGCGGCAGGCAGGCGGACAGGATCAAGGAGGCGATAACAAAAAACAATATATTGCGAAAGCGGGGCGTAGTAGCGACTTCAGTCGCCCTTCTGCTTGAACGACTGAAGTCGTCACTACGAAGAATAAACGCTGGCTTGATTTTGTTCACGGGAGGTTATTCATCCGCTGTACGGATAATCTTCGTCTCGGTTGAAACTTCTGACCTGGCAATGACGGTCTTATCACCCTTCGTCAGCGTGCCCTCGTAGGGCTTCTTTCCAGCGTGCGCCACCCAACCGCTCAGGGTAAAGGGAAGCGGCCCATCGGCCAGCACCCACTCGCCGTTGTATTTACGGGCGAAATGCAGGTGCGTGCCAGTGACAAAGCCTCCCTCGCAGGAAGGATGGCCGACCAGGTCGCCCGCATCCAGCCAGACGCCGAGCGGGGCGCGGTCTTTCGTCGCGACATGCAAGTAGAGCAGGTCCCAGCCGGTCTGCTCATGGCCGTCATCGTCCAGATCCAGGACGACCACCCCTGTCGTCGAGCGGACGACCTGCCCGGCGGCGGAGGCCACGATCCAACTATCGGAGGGGACGCAGCCGCCTTCGTCCGCGCCGGGGGCGAAATCGAGAGCAGCGAGAGGATTCGGTAATGGTTTCTGATATTCATCCTGTGCAATCCAAGCTCCATGCGGCCCGCCGGTTAAGTTCCAAATTTGTCCAATCCCAAAAGGTAAGGTAAGCAGCGGCTGGGTCAGCCCGGGCAGGAAGAGCAGCTCGACAGCCTGGGCGCGCGCCCATGCGTCGCCGAACATTTGCGCATAGAGCGCCGGGAAGCCCACATTTTGGTCTATTGCCTGCGCCCATTCCAGGAAGTTGAGCGTTTTGGAAAAGAAATATTGGATTGCAACTGTACCGGCATTCAGCTCCGGGTAGAGGCGTATGGTCGTCCCGTCCGGGAAAGTCAACTCGGTCAACGTGCCCCCACGCCAGCCATAGTAACCGTTCGATATTTCCTGCACCGCCCACATCATCTGGCGGAAAAGACCCCGGTAATAGTAATCCACGTGGCCGAGGGGATAATCATCCTGGGCCAGGTTCGAGGGCTGGCCGTTCACCCAGCCGCTTTCGTACTGAATCAGGGCCAGCAGGAGGCGCGGGTTGATCGAGTTCTCGATGGCCATAAGTTGAACGGCCTGCGCGCCGTTCGTCCAACCGGGGATGGACAGCCATTCTCGATAGGTGCTCAAGTAGCCGCCTGCCTCTGTTACATAGGATTCGATATCGAAATCCATTGCCGAGGGAGAATAGACCACCTCGCTGTCGGGCATAATCTGGACGTTGGGTGTGGTCTCACCCAGGCGGTTTGGGATGATAAGGGGCGTATCCGGGATGAGCAGCCCGGTTTCCGGCAAGGTATCCGAAGAGGTGATCTCGGAGGCCTTGACACCGAAGTGAGCCGCTACAACTGGAAGGCTATCTCCCGGTTGAGCATAATACAGGAGCGGCGCCAGCTGTGTAGCTGAGATCGAGGTCGGAGTAGGTGTCGGGGGAAACGGCGTTGATGTCGGAGTGAAGGTCGGCTCTGGCGTCCAGGTCGGGATGGGCGTCGGCGGGTCGGCCGTCCAGAAAACGGGCTGAGTCGGTGTTGCAGTCAGGGTCAGCTCGGTCATCCCCCATAGCGGGCCGCAGGCGGAAAGCATACCGGTAAGGAGGAGTAAAACGGCAGTTTTGCGCATGAAAAAAAAAGCTGGCTTCATCGCAACGATTATACCGCAGCCTCTAACCTTACCCCCAGCCCCTTTCGCAAAGGAAGAGGAGATTCCCGGTGTCTCTAAGACACCGGGAGTCTGATCTTAACGTGGGATTTGATTGATGGGATTGTTGCCGTCGAAGGCTTCAACGGTCACACCGTTACGTGTCAGGTAGCCATCGTATTCGAGTCCCGTGCCAGAAGAAACCCAACCATCCAGGATGAACGGGACAGAACCGTCCGCGGAAATCCACTCGCCGTTGAAGCGGCGCGCCAGGTGGACGTGCGTGCCGTTACCGGAGCCGCCCTCACAGGAAGGGTGGCCGATACGCTCGCCAGCATGGAGGTACGTACCCGCGCGGACGCGGTCGCGGCTTTCGATGTGCATGTACAGCACCATCCAGCCGGTCTGCTCGTAACCATCGCCGTCCAGGTCTTGGACGAGCGCCCCGTTCGCGGCGCGCAGGATCGGGCCATCAGCCACCGCCAAAACCCAGGCGTCGCTGGAAACGCAGCCGAGCGCCTCGCCGGGCGGGGCAAAATCCAGCGCGGCCCAGGCCGAGCCAGGATTCCATCCAGCATGTGGGCCGCCGGTGAAGGCCCAAATCTCGCCGGGTGCAAAGGGCAGGTGCATTAGAGGTTGGATCAGGTCACCCGGCACGACCGGCTCGATAGCCAGGTCGAAAGGATAACTAAAAAGCTTGGAATAGGCCGCAAACAAACCATTCGGCGAGACATCCAGCAGCCAGGTCTGGTAATCGTCCAATTGAGCGAACAGGTTCTGGAGGCCGGCCGTCCCAGCGTTGAGGGATGGATCTACCGGCACAACCGAGCCATCAGCCAATACCCAATTGGAGACGGCGCTCGCTCGCCAGAGATAGTATCCCTGGTTGAGGGCGTTGGCTGCCCAGGTCAACTGGCGGTACAAGCCTATGTGCCAGTTGTCCTTGAACCCAAGCGGCGCGTCCAATGTGGCCGGATCAGGGTTCGGGTTCGTCACCCATCCTGAACGATATTCCAGCACCGCCAGAAGCAGGCGCGGGTTGACCGAATCATTTTGCGCCGCCCGCAGGATGATTTGGGCGGCATTCAAAGTCTCGCCGTCTACTTCCTCTTGGTAGCTTGCCAAGTAGCCGGCTTTGCTGCGAATGAAAGACTCGAGATCTAACGTGAGACTCATCGGCCCATATACCAGCTCAGAATCGGGGATGATCTTGAACGACGGCCCGGCAGGCTGGGGCGTGGGAACGGGGATCTGCAATGTCTGGCCCACAGCCAGGATATTTGGGTCATACAGACCGTTGGCCTGCATCAGAGCTTCCACGCTGACGCCGTAACGCAGGCTGATGGCACCGAGCGTATCTCCCACCTGGACGATGTACGTTTCTGGGCCGCTGCGCGGGGTGGGGATAAAACGAGGCACGTCCGGTGTAGGGGTCAGGATAGGCGAACCAGGAACGCGGGTCGGCAGGAGGTGGAACGAGGCCGTGGCGGTGGAACCGGTCAATGAAACGGCCGGCAGGCCCGGGGTCGAGGCCGCACCGGAAGGGTTCCAGGGAGGAGAGTCTGGTGCAGAGCGCACACAGGCAGATAGGAAGAGAAGAAAGCCAAGTGTCCAGATTTTCAGGCGCATAAGGTGATTGTAGCATAAGAATTTTCTGCTACAATGGTACTGATAAGCTGCTGCTACAATTATGACTATCATCACGAATCGTTCCGCTATCTTTGTGCTAGACTATGAGGAGAGCTTACGGTATAGCTTCATCGAGCATGGTTCGCGTATGTATTTACACGCGGAAAGAATAATGACTGGTGACCAGTCATCAGTGACAAGTTGCTCTTGACACATCCCGCATCACGTTATAAGCGAGGCATTATGACCAATCGCAAAATCATCTACAAACCGATTGCTCCGGAAGTGGAAGAACTGGCGCAGGAGCATGGGAATCAGCGCGAAAGTGTTCTCGAGATCCTGACCGAACTCGACCGGCGCGGCCACTTGAGCACCGAAACTATCGCCGATACAGCACGCGCGCTGGGCATTCCAGCGCAACAAGCCTATGGCATGGCGACGTTCTACTCAATGCTCTCGCTCCAGCCGCGCCAGAATGTATTGCGCGTCTGCGATGGGCCGGTGTGCTGGCTGAAGAGAGCCAGTAATCAGTCATCAGTGAACAGTGATCAGTTATCAGTGATCAGTGAGTGGGCAAAGAAAATGCCAGATACTGATTGGACTGTCGAGCGGACATCCTGCCTGGGCTTGTGCGACCGGGCGCCGGCGGTACTGGTCAACGACGAGCAGGGCGGGCCGGTGACACCGGAAGAGGCCGCCAAAGTCTGCGAAGGCTGGCGCGGTATTCCGACCGATTACTCGAAGCCGCGCAAGGGGGAAGTGCGCGTGATGCTGGCGGGAGCAGGCAAGGTTGATCCGGATTCCATCGAGTCTGCGCTTGAGCAGGGGGGGTATGACGGACTAAGGTCCGCCATCCAGATGGAGCCGGAGGAGGTAATTGCCGAGGTCAAAGCTGCCGGGCTGCAGGGGCGCGGCGGGGCAGGCTTCCTTGCCGGCGTCAAATGGGAAATCTGTCGCAAAGCGCCCGGCAAGCCGAAGTACATCATCTGCAATGCAGACGAATCCGAGCCGCTCATCTTCAAAGATCGCGTGCTGATTGATACCAACCCACACCAGATACTGGAAGGCATGGCCATTGCCGGTTATGCCTGCGGAGCCAGAGAGGCGTGGTTTTACATTCGCGGCGAGTACGAATATCAGGCACGCCGCATGGAACAGGCGATTAAACAGGCAGAGGAGCGAGGATTTCTCGGCAAGAATATTCTCGACAGCAACTTTTTTTTTCAAATTCATGTCCATCGCGGGGCAGGAGCATATATCTGCGGTGAAGAGACTGCACTGATCGAATCGCTGGAAGGACGGCGCGGCGAGCCGCGTCTGCGCCCACCTTATCCACCAACTTACGGCTTCCGCGGACGCCCAACGGTTGTCAACAATGTGGAAACGTTTGCCGCTGTACCGCATATTCTCAGGAATGGCGCGGATTGGTGGCAGTCGCGTTCCTCCTATGCTGCACCAGGCACCAAACTTCATATGGTGATGGGACATGTAAAAAATCCTGGCTTGTTTGAAGCGCCCTTCGGCCTGACCCTGCGCCAGGTTATTGACGATTTCGGCGGCGGGATGCTACCCGGCTCCGAGTTCAAATGCGCCCTGACCGGAGGCGCAGCCGGCACGATCGTGGATGAAAAAATGCTCGATGTGCCCCTGGATTATGCCTCATCTCGGAAGGGGATTTCACTGGGCGCAGGCGCTTTTCTGATTTGCGATCATAGTGTCTCAGTAGTGGCTCTGTTACGAGAACTGCTGCGCTTTTTCGCCGCGGAAACATGCGGCAAGTGCGTTCCCTGCCGTGTAGGGACGACGCGCTCGTTCGAGATATTATCCCGCATGACGGAAGGCAATGGTCTCACAGACGATGTACCTGAACTGAAAGCGCTCTCTGACAATATGCTGGTTGCCTCGTTTTGCGGACTGGGTCAGGCCGTGTCTATCCCTATGAATTCGGCGATGGCAAATTTTGCGGACGAGTTTGCGAAAGCAGTGCAATAGACCGTAGACCGTGGACGATAGGCCGTATTCAACGGTCTACAATCCATCGTCTTCGGTCAGGAGACTGACCATGATAGTGAACATCACCATCAATGGACAACCCATTCAAGCCAGCGAAGGGCAAACCATCCTGCAAGTGGCTCGCGAGCACAGCATCCGCCTCCCGACGTTGTGTTACCACAAGGAACTCTCCCCCACCGGAAACTGCCGCATGTGCGTGGTGGAGGTGGCCAAGCAACGCTTCCTGCAGGCCGCCTGCGTGACGCAGGTCTGGGATGGGATGGAAATTCTCACAAACAGCCCGCAGGCGGTCAAGAGCCGCAAACTCTCGCTGGAACTGATGCTCGCCAATCACCCGCAAGATTGCATCACCTGCGACGTGAGCGGTGAGTGCGAATTGCAGGATTTGGCTTACGAGTACCAGGTCAGCGTGCCGACTTGGGGTGCAAAGGGCACGCGGTACCCGGTTGACAGCGACCCGAATCCCTTCATCCGCGTGGACATGAACCGCTGCATCCTGTGCCGCCGCTGCGTACAGGCCTGCGCCGAAATCCAGGTGCGCGACGTGTGGGGCGTGGCCCAGCGCGGGTTCGAAGAGCAGATTGTAGCCGGGGCAGGGACGACCATGCTGGAGGCGCGCTGCGAGTCCTGCGGCCAGTGCGTTGCCTACTGTCCCACCGGCGCGCTGTCGAACAAACTGAATTACGGGCTGGCGCG
>JALHUM010000287.1 GCA_022865905.1 Anaerolineales bacterium
CGGGCGGTCGGCTCGCCGGTGTAACCGGTTGATTCGACCGCCACCACCAGCCCGACTCCGTTCGGGACGGCACCGGCAGCCACTGCCTGGGCGGCGGAAAACTCTGGATCGAGCAGGACGGCGGTGGATTTATCCGCCAGGGCTTTGGTGACCTCAAGCTTGAAGGCTGAGAGCTGGGCATCACTGACCGAGACCGAATTTGCCGGGTTGAGCGACCGGCGCAGGTTCTGACGGTGATCGAGAGCGAGGCAGGTAAAGGTACCGCGGGAGGAAGTAATCCGCTGGAGGCCGCGCAATTTGCCGATTGAGAGATTTTTCATGGTCAAAACCACAATGCAATTTGTTTCATACTTTATGGATTTTGAACTGTGGCAGGTAATCCTTGTTCTGGGCAAACATCTCGTTGACCAGGGTTTTAATCTCAGCCAGCGAGAGCACAGCAGCCGTCAGCGGGTCATGGCAGATGGCACGATAAACCATCGTCGGGTCGCTGGTCAGGGCGGCGGTGATGGCCATCTCCTCGATTCCGCTCGAGAGCTGTGTCAGCAGGGCGCATTCGCGCGGCAGCGCGCCGATGTGGCTAGGATGAAAGCCGGCCTTGTCCACGTAGACCGGGACTTCCACGCAGGCGCCTTCGGGCAGGTTGGTGATTAGGAGAGTGTTGCGGACGTTGCCGTTAAACTTGAAAGCCTCGCCGCCCTTCAAGGCGTTGATGATGTAGGCGGCGTATTCCAGGCCGCGCTGGATGTCTGCCAGGGTCAGCGGAGCGGCCAGGCGTTCCCTGACGATGTCCTTCCAGGTGGCCTCAGCGTTCTGGTATTCCTTCAGGATGTAGGCGTACTCGCCAGGGTTCCAGCCAGTGCCGTGGGTGCAGTATTTCTCGATCAGGTCGGGGCGCTTGCGGAACCACCAGTTGTACTCCGAGTTGTGCCCACTCGACTCGGTCACGTAGTAGCCGAGCGCCAGGTAAATCTCGTTGCGGACGATCTCCTCATTGTAGACCTCCGGGCGTTCGGTGATGACCTTGTGGATGAGCGGGTAGGCATCCTGGCCGTTCCACTTGTACTCGATGTACCAGGCCTGGTGGTTGATGCCGGCGCAGGTGTAGTCAATCTCATTGGGCGCCGCCCAGATCCACCCGGCCAGCATCATGGCTGTACCCTGGACCGAGTGACATAGCCCGGTGACCGGGATGTGGGTCAAACGCTGCAGGGCACCGCACAGCATGGCCATCGGGTTGGTGTAATTGAGCAGGACGGCGTTCGGACAGAATTTCTCCATATCACGCACGATGTCCATCATCGGCGGCAGGGTGCGCAGGAAGCGGAAAATTCCGCTCGGGCCGCGCGTGTCGCCGACGCAGGTATCCACACTGTATTTCTTGGGGATCTCGATGTCGTGGCGCCAGACCTCGGTGGTGCCAGCCAGGATGGTGGTCAGGACCACTTCGGCATCCTTGAGCGCCTCGGCCCGGTCGAGCGTAGCGGAGACGGTCGCCGGGCGCCTGCCGGCTTCGATCAGTTTGACCACGGCCTGCCGGGCAAACTCCAGCCGTTCGGCGTTGATATCCATCAGAGTGATGTGGGCGTCCTCGAGCAGCGGGAAGGTCAGAATGTCACGCACCAGTTCGGAGGTGAAGCCGAGACTGCCTGCGCCGATGAAGGTGATTTTGGTCACGTTGAACTCCTTGTCAGGTTGTCTGCCATTCTACCGTTTCACGCCACTCAGGGCGATGCCCTCAATGAATTGTTTCTGCGCCAGGAAAAAGACAATCACCAGGGGCAGGATGCTGATGAGCGCACCGGCCATCAAGACGGTGAACTTGCCGCCCAGAGTGAGTTGCTGCTGGAAGAAGGCCAGTCCCACCGTTAGGGTGGTGTTCGGGACTGCTGGCATGTAGACCAGTGGATGCAACAGGTCATTCCATGCGCCTTGGAAGGTGAAGATCACAAGGGCGGCGAGAGCGGGCTTGGAGAGCGGCATGTAGATATCCCAGAAAATCCGGAACAATGAAGCACCGTCCATGCGGGCGGCATCCACGAGATCGCGCGGAATGGTCAGGAAATACTGGCGCAGTAAAAAGGTCCCGAACGCTCCGCCCCAGAATGCGGGCAGCCAGAGCGGGACACTCGTTCCGATCAGACCGAGCAACTTAAAGATGATAAAGTTAGGGATCAGCGTTACTTGCGAAGGGATCATAAGTGTGATCAGCAATAAAGTGAAAAGCAAGTTACGACCTTTGAATTTGACCACGGCAAAACAGAAGGCTGCCATGGCGCAGGTAATCAATTGGCCGATGGCGATAAAGATCGAGATGTAGGTGCTGTTGAAGAACAACAGGGGGAAGTCGATATCCACGGCAAAGAGATCGCGGAAATTTTGCAGGGTCCAGGTGGGTGGGACCAGGGTGCGGGTGAACTGATCTGCGGGAAGTTTGAAGGAGGTCGAGACCATCCAGAGGAAGGGTCCCAACATGATAACCGAGCCGAGGATGAGGAGGGCATAAGTGACAATATCGAGGATGAGTTTTTGGGTCTTCTTGGTCATGGCGGCCTCCTACTCGTACACCACGTAGCGTTTTTCCAACCAGAAATAAAAGGCCATCAGGAGAATGACGAATATGGCAAGTTCTATGGCTTGGGCGCTGGCGCCACCGTAATTGAAGAATGTCCAGGCATTCCGGTAAATGGAATAAACCACCACTGGGAAGGAACTGTCGCCTTGGCCGCGGCGGGTGAGCATGTAGATATAATCATAGGCTTGAAAAGCGTTGATGGTGGACATTAGCGTCTGGAAGAAGATGCTGGGCGTTACCAGCGGGAGGGTGATATGGAAAAACTGCTGGGACCCCCCTGCGCCGTCTAGCATGGCCGCTTCGTAATATTCCCTCGGGACGGCAGTCAGGCCGGCGAGGAAAATGATCATGCCTTCACCGATCGCACCCCAGACATTGACAATGATAAGTGCAAGGAGAACATTATCGGTGCACAGCCAGCAGATGCCTTTTCCGCCGAATAATTCGATAATGTAGTTCAGGATGCCAGTGTCTTTGCCGTAGATCATGTTCCACACCAGGGCGGTGGCGACGGCAGAGGTCACTGCCGGGAGGAAGTAGATGGTACGGAAGATGGACACGCCGCGGATTTTGCGGTTGAGCAGGACTGCCACCAGGAGAGAAACGACCACCACGCAGGGGACATACAGCAGGCTGAACTGAAATGTATTGGTAAGTGCTTTGGCAAGTTTCGGATCATTAAAGAGCGCGATGAAATTTGCCACCCCGGCCCACTTGGGCGGCGTGAGCAGATCCCAGTGGGTGAAACTGAGCGCGATCGTCGCCGCAATGGAGCCAAGCACGCCAAACACCAACCCGATCAGCGTGGGCGTGAGCATCAGCCAGAGCGAGAGCTTTTCACGTCCCAACGGTTTGAGTCCGTAGTCCATGGCGTGTCTCCTTCCTTACCCCCTTCCCTGAGAGGGAAGGGGGTAAGGGGGTTAGTTCATTTACTTATTCTTATCAAGCACGGCATCAGCCTGCGTGACGATATCGTTGAGCGTCGTGTTCAGATCCGCTTCACCGCGCCAGACGGCGCCCATGCCATCGCCGACGACCGAGGCCCACTCATCATAGCCCTTGAAGACCGGCTTCATGTGAGCAAAGGCAAGGGAATCAAGGAACACCTGCTGGTTCAAGGTGGAACCACTCTGCTGCAGGAAGATCGGGCTTTCAGCCACAGTCTTCAGCACCGGGCAGGCAAAGCCGAGTTCAGCCAGGCGGGTCTGTCCGCTTTGGCTGAGGACGAACTTGATGAAATCGAAGGCTTCCTGCGGGTACTTCGTCACCTTGGCGACCACAAAGCCGGCGCTGTTGACGCTAGTGGCATGTCCCGCCGGGCCTTTGGGCATTGGAACCGCGTCATACTTGAAACCGCCGGCGTTATAGCCGGGCACTGCCCAGTGTCCCATCGGGGTCATGGCAGCCACCTTCGCCTGGAACAGGTCGCCACCGTACTGGCCAATGGTGTTAGCATCCGGCACAGACTTGTCCACGAAGACCATGTCGGACAGCAGTTGCCAGGCCTGACGTGCCGCAGGGTCACCAATCAGGGTCTTGGTATGGTCCGCGCTGACGATATCGCCGCCATACGCCCAGATGGCCTCACTCCAGCCGGGTTCCATATCCCACTGGTCAAAGACAAAGCCATATTGGTCGATCTTGCCGTCCCCGTTAGTGTCTTTGGTCAGTTGCCTAGCGGCTGCCCGCAGATCATCCCAGGTCCAGTCGGCGGTCGGGTAGGGCACGCTAGCCGCGTCGAACATATCCTTGTTGTAGAACAGGACGATTGTCTGGAAGTCGCGCGGCAGACCATAGTAGCCATCGGAGGTCTGGTAGGCTGACAGAGTCTGCGGGTAAACATCCTTGAGCATGTCTGGATTTTTGTCGATGTAAGGCTGGAGATTGAGCAACACGCCGCGGCTCTGGTAATCCAGGAAGAGTGGGGCATCCATGGCAAAGATATCGGGCGGCGTGTTGGCGGCCAACTGGGTCTTGAGTTTGTCCCAATAGGCGCCCCAGTCAGAAACTTCGACGTTGACCGTGATGTTGGGGTTGGCGGCTTCAAAGTCAGCCACAATTTGCTTCCAGACTGCCAACTCTTCCGGCGCGCCCCAGGTGCTGAAGGTGATGGTCACCGGGCCGCCGCCCGTGGTGCCGGTCTTTCCGCCGCAGGCTGTCAGCAGCAGGACGATGACCATCAAGATGGGAAACAAGATTTTTTTCATTTTATTCTCCTTTCTGAGATGATAAGAGTTTCCCTTTGGTTTTTTCCATACGGGTACTGGTTCAACCCGCTAATGGTTATGCATTCAATTCTTCCTTCTCAGGAAAGTTTGACAACATTGTCCAGATTCGTCGGGCGATCTGGATTCAACCCTTTGGATATTGACCGCTTTAAGGCGATCAACTGCCCGACCGGGAGGTAGAGTACGTTGCGGATGGCCTCGTCGAGGCACGATTCAAACCGAACCGTTGAGCCAGCCTCCGCCATATCAAGGACTCTACCACCGAGATTTTTTACGTCTGCCAGCACCTCGGCCTCACGACTTCCGTTTACTGAAGACTGTAGTCCAACAACTAACGACGATTTTGTCACCATGCTCTTCGGCCCGTGGCGGAACTCCAGGAAATGGAACGGCTCGCTGTGGCTAAGGGACATCTCTTTCATCTTCAGGCTGAGTTCGCAGGCCAGGCCGTAACGCGGACCCGAGCCGAGCCAGTAAAAACGGTCGATGGCCGAATCAGGCCCAAGTTCAGCGGTCAGCGGGACGACCTGCTCGAGGACTTTTTGTCCGGCCGCGGGCAGGCGGGCGAGCGAGCTGAACAGGTCGGCGCGCCCGGCCCACAAACTGGCGAGTGCCACCGTGGCCAGGTAAAGGGTCGAGAAGGCACGCGTCTGAGCCACCGACTGCTCCTTTCCAGATGGAAAGACAAGGCTCAACTGTCCCATCTTCGCCAGGGGCATATCGTTGTAGCAGGTAAGGGTCAGCAAGTCGCCGTGCTTATCAGCCAGGAAAGCCTCGCAGGCGCGCAGGGTCTCGGTGGTCTCACCGGAGCGGGAGACGGCCACCAGCAGGGACTTCCCGTCCACATAAGAGGAGCGGGGATAGAGCCAGAGTTCGGAGGAGGGAAAAGCGCGTGCCGGCAGGCCGGTCAGTTCCTGCGTCAGCGAGGCGGCAGCAAGGGACAGGTAATAGGTGGAGCCGCAGCCTGTGAAGAGAACCTGCCGGTAACGACGGGTAGGTTCCAGGTCCAGCATGTTCTGGCGGGTTTCGTACATCACTTTGAGCGCGGCGGCCCAAGCTTCGGGTTGGGAGAAGATTTCCTGCTGAGTAAATTGTCCGTTTTCCATGGCTTAACCGTAGTTGAGCAGAATTCTTTCCGCATTGCGGAAGTAAACTTTTTCGAGCACCTCATCAGGTAGGTACAGACCGTGGACATGCCAGCGCCCCTGCAAGGGAATGGGGGCGGCATTGTAGTTGAAGTATTCGTCGTCGGTCTCGAGGAAGCGGTAGATGACGCGGTAGGCCTCGGGGTAGGGACCCATGTCCGAGCCGAACAGGATGCGATCGGCGTACTGCAGGAAGAAGCGCCGGGCGGTATAGGGCTGGCGGCCCAGCTCGCCGATGCGGGCGGAGATATCCACGTAGAAGTTCGGGCAGCGATCGAGCAGGGCGCCCACCCAAGCCAGGTTCTCGGCGTAGCAGCTGACGTGGGCACCGATGAAAACAGTGGACGGGTGATGAGAGATGAGGGAGGCGAGACCTTCAACGATGTGCAGGAACGGCGGGAAGGGCGGGCTGGGGAACTGCCAATCGGGGTGGTTACCCAGTTCCTCCCAGCGCTCGTTGGTCTCGTCCACCGGGTCGAAGAAGGCAACCGGGTCGGCAACATGGATGACGATTGGGAGGTCGAGCTCCCCAGCGGTCTCCCAGATGGGGGCCAGGCGCGGGTCGTCGACATTGACCAGGCTTCCTTTGTGATCCTTGACGTGCAGGCCGAAGCCCATCCAGATCTTCAGGCCCTCGGCGCCACGTTCTTTCTGAATCCTGAGCCTGCCCGCTGCCCAGTCGGGGAAGGCCTCACCCCGCTCCGCCCACTGCGACCAGTCCACCCCACCGAAAACCAGGAAACGTTCAGGGGCGGGAGCCTTGAAGTGATCGAGGTGGGCGTTGAGGATATCCTCGCCCCAGCCGCCATCCAGATCCACGTAGCGGATGACCCCGGCCTGGTCGAGCTGGTCGAGCAATTCATTGAGCAATTTCGTATCCCAGCCACCGCCAAAGGCCTCGCCAAGGTGGTTATGGGCGTCGAAGGCCGGGAAGCGCGGCTTCTCAATAGAAGTCACTTTGGTGACGAGTTTGGATTGGGGGCGGAAGTTTTCGAGTAACATAATTTGGGTGTCCGAAGTCTCTGACTTCGGCAAGTGGATCCGACGGTTGGAGTCATCGGACTCCTGCATCGAGAAACTGCTATGCGGTGACGACCCGCAAGCCTCGTTCCTGCACGGCGTCGAGGAATTCCTGCTGGGTGCCTTCGTCGGTGACGATGGTGTGGACACTCTCGAGGGGAGCCAGCAGGGCAGCGGCGACGCGGCCAAATTTGCTATGGTCGGCTACGACGATCACCTCGCGCCCGGCTTTCAGGATGGCCCGGTCGGTCATCGTCTCCTGCAGGTAATCGTTGGTCAGGCCTTGATCCAGGCTGATAGCACGCGTGCCGATAAATACTTTTTCAGCGCGCACCTCAGCCAACGCCTGCTCGGTAATGTGACCGATGAACGAGAGTTCGCTGCCTCGCAGCATCCCACCTAGCACGATGACCGAAATCTCTGGCAGGCCTGAAAGGGTATTGATCACCGGCAGGGAATTGGTGATGACGGTCAGTCCCTTGTGCTCACGGATGTTCTTGGCCACCTCCAGCACGGTTGTGCCGGAACCAAGAAGAATGGTCTCGTTATTGTTGACCATGGCTGCGGCAGCCTTGCCAATACGTTCCTTTTCGCTGGCTTGTTCAAGGCAGCGCTCCAGTAAGGGTAGTTCGGGGGCGGCGCGCCCCACCGGGATGGCTCCCCCGTGGACGCGCTGTAGTTTGCCCTGGACTGCCAGGGCTTCCAGGTCGCGCCGGGCGGTTGCCTCGCTAACCTCGAAAGTCTCGCAGATTTCGGTCACTCTAATGCGCTGGTTACATGCCAAGAGCTGCATGATCTGATTTTGTCGTTCCAGCCCGGAGAAGATGGTGTTCATCAGGGGTCTTTGAAATCGCTCGTTATCGGTCAATAACAATCACAATCAATCATATTCTCGCGTTTTCTATGAGCGATTTCAAGTGACAAATGTCATGTCCTCCCCCTAAGGTTAGGCCTACGGGTTGCATGGGCGCGTTACAGACCACCAGCCGCCATCGGCTGTTTCGGCGATGTGACTGGCTGAGGCGGCCTCAAGCCACCATCAGCCGTTTCAGTGGCATAAGCCACTGAAGATCGCCGAAGCTCCTCTCCCTCTCCATTTCTGTTCTTGAAATGGGGAGTGTGGCTCGCCGACTACGAAGCGTCCCTCGCGTAGCATCCCGTGCGTAGCCTACCCGCCGAAAGCCCCCGTTAGGGGGCAGGGTGCGAAGGGGGCGGAGCGAAGCGAAGGGGAAGGCCCTTGTGAGCGAACCCAGGGTCACTGCTACCTGAATGCCCTGGACGACTGCCACTTTTTGGCTGAAGCCCAGACGGAGGTCTCTCATCATGCCCAGGATGGACGCTCCGTTGAAAAAGACAAAAAAGACCAGAAAGCTGGTTGCCAGGAAGAGGAGAATAAGGCCTACGCGTACTATTGGACGTCCTGCTTTATTAATCTGGTCCATGTCATGTACTCCATTCTTTCAAAGAGGACCACCTAATGGCCCCGAGCTAAGCCGTTGCCGGTTTTTGCAGTGACACCAACCATGACACGAAACGCTATAAAAACGAAAACTGGCAACATAAAGATACTCGATTAGGCGGTCGGCTTCAGCGAGTGGTTAGGCAACCCTCCCCCGCTCTCTCAGGCATGACGCTA